>JBDSIN010000233.1:0-7443 GCA_039917955.1 Candidatus Limnocylindria bacterium | reverse complement strand
GGCAGGGGGAGCGCGCCCGACCCACGCAGGGTCGGGCGCCGCGGTGCGCGGCCGCGACAGGGTCCCGTATGCTGCCCCGCGTGAAGCGGATCAGGCTGTGGCTGCGCTTGGCGACCGAGCGGTCGGTGGTGCGGCGGGCGAGCGTGACCGCGCTTCTCGTCGGCACGATTCTGTCGCTCATCACCCGCGGCGAGATGATCCTCAGCGCCGACTTCAGCATGGCACTGTCCTGGCAGCTGGGGCTCCTGTTCGTGGTCCCCTACTCGGTCTCGACATGGTCGAGCGTCGCCGCCGCGAGCCGGCAGCGGGCGCTTGACGAGGCCAGCGCCCACCTCCACGGTCCGCTCGTCGAGGACATGGACAGGTTCCCCGACGAGAACCCAAACCCGGTCATGCGAGTCGCCGTCCGCGGCGGCGAGCTGATGTACGCAAACCCGGCCTGTCAATCGCTGGTTGGGGCGATGCAGCTGACCGTGGGGGCGCCGCTGCCGGCCGCTCTGCTCGCCGACCTTCGTGCCGCTGCCAAGGCAGGCAGCACGGTTGAGGTGCGGGACCAAAGCCGGACCTTCTCGTTGTTGCCGGTCCTCGTACCGGCCTTCGACTTCATGAACGTCTACGGGACCGATATCACCGCCGCGCTGGCGGTCGCGCGGTTCCCCGATCAGAACCCCAACCCGGTCTTGCGCGTGGATGAACAGGGGAGCCTGATCTACGCCAATGCAGCCAGCGCGACCATTGTCGAAGCGTTCGGCGTGCAGATCGGGCAGGCGCTCCCGGCCGAGCTGGTCGATCGCCTCCGGCTCGCGCAGTCGGGGCAGCTCTCCGAGCCGATCGAGATTCAGGGCGGCGGACGAACCTACGCGCTCAAACCGGTGCAGGTCGAGGGCTTCGGCTTCACCAACATCTACGGCACCGATGTCACCGCCATGCGCGCGCTCGACAAGTTCCCCGACCAGAACCCGAACGTGGTGATGCGCATGACCCGCGGGGGACGGCTGACCTACGCCAACCCCGCCAGTGAGCTGGTGCGCCGGGCCATCGGTGCGACGGTTGGCGAGGAGCTACCCGAGGACTTCTGCGACCAGGTGCAGCGCATGGTCGAGGCCACGACTCCGGAGCCGATCGAGATCGATGCGGAGGGTCACATCTACGAGCTGCTGGTGGTATCGGTCTATGAATTCGACTCGATCAACCTGTACGGGACCGATGTCACCGCGGCGCGGGCGATCGAGCGGCTCGCGAAGGAGAACGAGCGGCTGTTGCTGAACATCCTGCCCGCCTCGATCGTCGAGCGGCTGCGGAGCGGCGAGGACGTGATCGCCGACCGCTTCGACGAGCTGACCGTGCTCTTCGCCGACTGCGTTGGTTTCACCGCGATGTCGTCGCACCTGCCGCCGTCCGAGGTGGTACAGCAGCTGAACGGGGTCTTCTCCATCTTCGACCGGCTCGCCGACAAGTACGACCTGGAGAAGATCAAGACGATCGGCGACGCGTACATGGTCGTCGGCGGCCTCACGCCGAGTGGCGATCACCCAGAGCGCGTGGCCGCCATGGGGCTCGAGATGCTCGACGAGATCGCGGCCATGCGTGCGGCGATGCCGACGGCCCTGGACGTCCGGGTGGGGATGCACGTCGGACCGGCGGTGGCCGGTGTCATCGGCCTGAAGAAGTTCATGTACGACGTGTGGGGCGACACGGTGAACATCGCCAGCCGGATGGAGTCGCTGGGGAGCCCGGGCCGGATCCAGGTGACCGAATCGACCTACCAGCGGCTCAAGCATGCCTTCGAATTCGAGCCGCGCGGATCGATCGAGGTCAAGGGGCTCGGGCCGACGCAGACCTACTTCATCACGGGACGCCTCGGCTAGCAGGCCAAGCGGGTGCTGGCCTTCGCAGCCGAATTGGCCACCGTCGCAAAGGCCAAGATCGGCGTGGTGAGCGTCGTCCCGGTGCATGCCGGCCGGATCGGCATTGATCCGTGGGACGACCAGAAGGTGCACAGCGAGGAGCTGCTCGAGGCGCGCCGCCTGATAACCGAGTTCGGCATCACTCCGCAGCTGCACGAGCCGTACGGCGACGTGGCCGAGGAGATCGTGCGCACCGCGACCGATGGCGGCTACGACCACATCGTGACCGGCAGCCGGCATCTCGGCCTGGTGGAGCGGACGCTGCAGGGCTCGGTCTCCGAGGCCGTGGCCACCCGTTTCCCGGCAACGGTGACGATCGTCCACTAGACCGATGGCGTCCGTGCGGACGTGAGAGCGCCCGGCCCGCGAGGGTCGGGCGCGTCGGTTTTGCGCTTCGGCCGGGACCCTTCTGGGCGCTGTTCCACCGGGCGGATCTAACGATCACGCATTGGTCAGATAGCCGGGTCCGGATCGACGGCCGACGCTGGAGGAGCATCACTCCTTGAGGACGTAGCCAGCCCCGCGGACGGTCTGGATCAGGCGGGACTCGCCATTCGCTTCCGGATCGCGACCTCGTCACCGGCAGAGCGCAGTCGGCGCGTCACCTCGAGGCCGTCCATGCCCGGCAGCATGATGTCGAGGACCACCAGATCCGGTAGATGCTCTCGGGCCTTTTCGAGCCCCTCCTCCCCGCTTCCGGCCTCGACCACGCGATAGCCCTCGTACGCCAGACCGCGGCGCACGACCGCCCTGATCTTGGGATCGTCGTCGACGACCAAGATGCGCGCGGCCTCGCTCATGGCGGTGGGGTTCTCCCTCAGTGGTTCATGCCCGGCATTTCGGTCATGTCGGGGGTCATCGTAGGCCGCGGGGCGTCGCTCTGGCCGGTCGATTGCGGAGGATCCGGCGAGCCGGCCGCATCGACGCCTCGAACGTTGACGACCACGATCAGGCCACCCGGCTCCTGCCCGTCGTTCGAGGCGTGATGCAGATCGTGGCAGTGCAGCACCCAGGTTCCAGGGTTATCGGCGCGGAAGACGACGTCGTACGTCTCGCCCGGATCGATCGACAAGGTGTTCAGGCGCTGCACGTTCGGCAGTGTTTCGCCATCCTTGGCGAACAGCGCCATGTCCGTGCCGTGCAGGTGCATGGGATGGATCGTCTGGCTGGGGTTGAGGAACCGCAGCCGCACCAGGTCACCCTCGTTGACGTCGATCGACTCGGTGGCCGGGAACGACTTGCCGTTGATCGTGAAGTAGTTGTACTCCATGCTCATCGCGTCCATGCCGGCCATCTGGTCGCCGACCATCCAGTTACCGATTGCCAGGATGTACTCGCGATCGGCAGCCGTCGGGTCCACCCCCTGCGGGTCGATGATGAACGGCGCGTACAGGCCGGCATCGATCTGCTCCCGGCTCCGGTCACCGTGGGCGTGGTACATGAAAGTGCCGGCGTGCGGCGCCACGAATCGATAGGTGTAGGTCTCGCCCGGTTCGATCGGGTCCTGCGTCACTCCGGCCACCCCGTCTTGGTCGTTCGGCACGTGCAAGCCGTGCCAATGGATCGAGGTCGACTCGTCGAGCTCGTTCCGGACGATGATCTCGACGGTATCGCCCTCCGTCACCCGGATCGTGGGGCCCGGGACTGTGCCGTTGAAGGTGACCGCCCGCGTCTCCACGCCGGGCAGCAGCTCCCAGCTGGTCTCCTGCACCGTGAGCTCGAAGCGGCGGGTCTCACCGGTCGGCTGAACCTGCCGCTCGGCCAGGGCCCGCTCAAGGGACGCACGGTCCGGCACCGATGACCCGGCATCATCGGTCGGCGGCGACGCAAGGGCATACGCTGCAACAGTGCCCCCGACGCCGACCGCGAGCCCGGCCAGCAGCGCGAGTGAGAGCAGGATGGTTGGCGACTTCGACTCCATGGACAGGAAGACCTCAATCGGTGACGGTTTCGGATGCTGCCAGCCTTGCCGCCGAGGCTGAAAGAAAGATGAGAGCGCCCTGAGCGTAGACCGAGAATGAAACCGGGCGAATCTCATCGTCTGATTACCGCGGAAGTTCACAGCCCCCGCTCAACATGCTCTCAGCAGATGCTCAGGGAATCGAGCCAACGTTGCCAGCATGCGAGCCTCAACACCGATCAGCCAAGGAGGTACTCCGATGATCACCCATGACTCCGTTCTTATCGATCCGGTCTGCGGCATGGCGGTCGAACCGCCGGCCGGGTTGCCGCTGCTCTGGGAGGGCCGCGAGCATCGCTTCTGCGGCATCGCCTGCCGGGACACCTTCCAGGACGAACCGGCGCGCTGGGTCGAGCCACTCCGGCATGTCGACGAACCGGCGCACCACCCTTGAGCAGGCGGGGCGGGTGACCGTCCACTCACGCGCGGTCAGCGTTCGATCGAGACCGTCGCGATCATGCCGGCGCCGTGGTGGCCCGGTTCGTGGCAGCCAACCAAGAGCTCACCGGGTTCGGCCCGGAGGGTGAACTCGAGCGTTTCGGGGCGCTGCCTGCTCGTTAGATACCCGTGACGCAACTCGGAGCAACGGCTCCCGTCAGCGCGCCCGCATTCGGTTGTTCTTCGGATCGTGGGTCAGCTCGGCCAGGCCGAGCGCCTCGAGCAGCGGCGGCAGGTACATCCCGAAGCGGCCGCGGTACCCCTTGCGCAGCCCGTACCAGCCGCCGACCGGGTTGCCCTCAGAGCGACCCCAGGCTTCGACGGTGTCGTCCGCGGCGGCCTTCTGCTCATCGGCTGCGCCGAGCGGCATCCAGTCGCCGTGGGCCTTGAGCATGGCGTGCAGGTCCTCGATGCAGCGCAGGTGGTACTTCAGCTGCGTCGAGCCGACCTGGCAGACGAGCGCCGGCGGGGCGGCCGTCTCGTCGCGCCACATCTGGTATTCCGACGTACCCGGCGCGGTCTTCAGGGTCCAGGGGTTCTCGCGGGTGCCCTCACCTGCGGTTACGTCGGCCATGAATGCCCTCCAATGGATCGTTGCCCTTTGGTTGTCGCGGATGATAGCGGCCGGCATCTTGCGCACTGCGGTCGGTGCCGCGCCACCGGGGAGTTCCGGCCGGGCCGCCCCGCCTAACGCTTGCCCTCGTCGAGATCGGCGAGTCGGGCGCGGATCAGCGCCTCGACCAGCGCCTCCGGCAGCGGCTTCTCGGGCGTGAAATGGACGCTCCCTTTCGTGCGTTCATACCCTTTCAGCGCCTCCGCCTGCGATGCAAGGAGGGTGCCGGTCAGCGGGTAGATGCTGCAGTGCGCCTTCCAACCGGCGAACGAGACGAGCGGGCGGCCTCGGAGCTTGAAGGTCGGCATCCCGTAGCTGATCGTCTCCACAGCATCCGGAGCCAGTCGAGCAATCTGGGCACGCAGATGCTGAAGCGCGTCACGCTGGCTGGCCGGCAGGGTCGCGAGATAGGCGTCGATGCGCGAGTCGTCTGCCACGGTGGGCCAAGAATACCTCGGCGAGTTGCGCTGTCAGACCTCTGGATCGCCGACCTTCGCGAAGGCGCCGTCGATCTCGGCGAACGGGATGCCGCGGGCGAGTCCGGTGAACGTGCCGTACTCGGCGATCTCCGTGGCGGCCTCGACGAAGGCGCCCCAGGCCACCCGGGCAAGCCCACCGCCCACGCTGATCCGGCGGACGCCAAGGTCGGCCAGGGCGGCCACGGTGGTGAAGTCGCTGCCGACGAGGGCATTGACGGGCTTTGGGGCGACCGAACTGACGACGGCCGCGATCTCATCGAGGGTCCCGAGGCGCGGCGCGTAGAGGCAATCGGCGCCGGCGTCGGCATACGCGCGGAGCCGGCGAATCGTCTCGGCGAGGTCTGGCCGACCGACCACGAATCCCTCCGATCGCCCCGTGAGCAGCACCTGACCACCGTGGTCGTCGATCGCCTTCCTGGCGGCCCGGATTCGCGCGACGGACAGGTCGAAGTCGAACAGCGGTTCCGACGGGTCACCGCTCGAGTCCTCGATCGAGAGCCCCGCGATGCCGGTCTCGACAGCGCGTGCCACGGTCGCGGCGACTCCGTCCGGCTGGATCGCGAAGCCACCCTCGAAGTCGGCGTTGACCGGCACATCGACCGATCCGGCGACCACTCGCAGGTGCTCGAGCGCCTCGTCGAGGCTCACCCGATTGTCGGACTTGCCCAGCGTCCAGGCGAACCCGGAACTCGTGGTCGCGAGTGCCTTGAAGCCCATGCCGGCCAGCAGGCGGGCGCTGCCGGCGTCCCACGGGTTCGGGATAACGAATAAGCCCGTACGGTGGAGCGCTCGGAACGTGTCAGTGAGAGCCGTCGATGCCTGCATGGTTCAGAGGATACCGGCACGAGGACCTGCGCACTAGTGCGTCAGAGGTCGGGGCGAGAGGATTTGAACCCGGCCGTACCCAAGTGCCGGATTGTGCTGCCGCTCACTTTGCCCGAGGTACTGGTAGCGGCCTGAGCCCGGCGCAGGAGGTCGGCGGCGCGGAAGGCGGCGTCGATCATCCCCGGTGGCCCGCCTGCCCCGCAGCAGGCCGCGAGACCTCGCCGTCCGCGGTCCGCGTGACCGGAGCCGGCACAAGGGCGCCGCCGCGCAGCGTCGCGCCGATGACCATGGCGGCCCCGACGAGGACGACGTTCTTGATGATGTACTGGCCCTCGAGGGTCGGCGCGAACGGGAACTGGGTGAACGTCTCGGCGGGGAAGAGCACGAGCGGCGTCGCCGCGCCGAGCATCTGGACGGCGAACAGGAAGAGGGTCGCCCGGAGGAACCGTCCGCTGATGAGCCCAAGCCCGATGAGGCTCTCCCACGCGGCGAGGATCGGCAGCGAGACATCGGGCCCGACCACGCCGAGTGTCAGCTGCTCGATCGTGCGTGTGGCCAGGTCCTGCGCCGGGCTCAGGCCGGGGAAGAACTTGAGGACGCCGAACCAGAGGAACACGAGTCCAAGTCCGAGGCGGAGAACCACGATGCCGGCTCGGGCGAGCCGGCCCGTGATGGCACGATCCAGGCGCTCGTAACGGTCGCGCCAGCTGGTCCACCTCGGGTCCGCGGCGAACGATCTATGCATGACATGCCTCTTCGTAGCGGGGATGATCACCTATCACAAGCTGGATTGTGCGTGCCAGCGCGGCGGCGCGTCGACCCGATTCCGAGGGTTGGCCCCGGCTTGGCTCGGGCCCGGTCCGTTGCGCAGGCGGCGCAGAGGCCTCGGAAGATAGTCAGGGCGACTCACTCCGCCGCATGACACTCCGGATGAGGTGCATTATGAACGCGGAAGCTCTGGCCCCGCCTGTCGTAGGAAGGATTGGGCACATCTATCAGATGGAAGTGGGCTTAGCGCAGGCACTGGATCGACTCTCGGGAGGCGCTGGTTCCGCCGCCGCACAGGTCGCCCGCATGGGGTCCCTCGCCGGGCAGCAGCCCTGGCCACGGCATACGCCAGCCTGTACGCGACAGGCCGGCTGCCGTTCGAAGGAGATATCTGCGACCTCGCCGACCGGCACGCCGCCGAGTGGGTCGCCGAGTTCCACACGGCTCACGACC
>JBDSIN010000232.1:0-2706 GCA_039917955.1 Candidatus Limnocylindria bacterium | reverse complement strand
CTGCGACTTGCGCTGGAGCATCGTCGGGCGGCCGGCCTCTCCGTCCTGGCTCTCGCCGAAAGGCTCGCAACCTCGCCCCAGCGTCGGCTCCTGGGGACCGACGGCGTCGAGGAGCTGGGTGTGCTGGCGGACGACGCTGACCCGCTGGCGCCCGAAACCGTTGCCCTCCAGGCCAACGTGGCAGCGCTCTCCTATGAGCTCGGCAAGCACGAGCAGGCCTTGGCGCGGTGGTCGCTGGTGTCGGAGCGAGCCGAGGCTCCTGCGGCGCGCGCGTCGGCCGCGCTGAAGGCATCGAGGGCGGCGTATGCACTCGGGCGGGCGGACGAGGCACGCGAGCTCCTCTCACGTAGCCGCGATCTCCTCGCCGACGACGGGGTGCTGGCCGTCGAACAAACGACCCATGAGGCCGCCATTTGCCTGTGGCTCGAGCAGCGGGGACCGGAGGGGCGCGCATTGGCCCGCGAGGCGACATCGGTTGCTAGGCGGCTGGCGAGCGGCCGAGCTCACGCTGGACGTGACGACTCGGGAATCCAGCGTGCCTTGCTGGATGCCCTGCGCCTCGAATACGAGGCCGCGATGCAGGAGGGCGACCCGACAGCGCTGCTGCGCGCGGCGGAACAGCGCGAGACGGCGGCGCGGGGCGTCGGCCTCGAGGAGGTCCTCGAAGCCGGCCTTGCCCTCGGCGTGGCGCTGCGGCAGAACGGGCGGGTGCGGCAGGCCGTGGCAAGGTTCCGGCGTGTGTGGGCCGATACGCAACGCGCAGTGCTGCCACGCCTGGCTGTCGATGCAGGGTTCTGGCTGGGACGTACGCTGGCGCTGATCGGCGAGCTCGGGGAGGCTGAGAGAATCGTTCGAGAGACCAGCGAGCTCGCGCGGCGTGTCGGCGACGTCCCGCGCGCTCGGCACCGGGTGGCGCGCGTCGCCTCCAGTGTGTGGCTCGAACGCGGCCAGGTCGCACGGGCGCTGACGCTCCTGGAGCAAGAGATCGCGCACGATGCCAATGAGCACCAGCGGATCGTGCTGCACGGCGATCGAGCCGTCTGGGCCGCCCGGCTCGACGGCGCGGTCGCGGCACAGACGGTCCGGGCACAGCTTGAGGCCGGCCAGGCATGTGCTGCCTCGGTGGGTTGTCCCCGTTGCACCGGCGAGCTCCTGCTGCTGGCGGCCGAGGCGCTGAGCCGCGTCGGCGACCACGGCGCGGCGCGGGTTGCCCTCGAGCGGAGAGACGGGCTCAAGTTCCCGCTGGATGACCTCGATCGGCTGGCACATGCTCACGCCGGTGCGCTCGCCGCGGCCGAGCCCAAGGAGCGTGTTGCGGCGCTCGAAGCGGCGCTCGCTGCGGCCGAGTCCTCCCCCTACCGGCTCGCCGCACTCTGGATCGGGCTCGACCTCGGGCGCGCCCTGGCCGCCATCGGCGACGAACGAGCCGTGGTCGAGCTCGAGCAGGCCGCGGTTGCGGCACAGCAGCGAGGGGCGGAGACGGTACGCGACCTTGCCGAGCAGTCCCTGCGGGCGCTGGGCGTGCGGACCTGGCGTCGCGGCGCAGCCGGGGCGCCACTGACCGCGAGGGAGGAGGAGGTGGCGCGGCTCGTCGCCGGAGGCGCAACCAACCGCGAGGTCGCCTCGTCATTGTTCCTCTCCCCGAAGACGGTCGAGCGCCATCTCGTCAACCTCTTCCGCAAGCTCGAGGTTCGGAACCGCACCGAGCTCGCGGCGCGCCTGCCAGAGCCCGCGACGAAACGTACAGGGTTTCCCCGATGATCGGGAGGCCTCGTCACCCATAGCGTCACCGCGAACCCCCGTGGTTGAGGTGTGACGATGGCGATCTTGCTGGTGCTGATGCCGGTCGGGACGAAGGCGTGCCTTCGCTCGGACGCGCTTTCGGCCCTCGCCCGCCTGGGTGTAACCAGTGTTGCCTTCGTCCGCGACGAACGATCGGTGGGGGTGGTCGTGGAGGGCTGGGCGTTCGACCCGATCGGATCCGCCGAAGCGGTCATTGCCGCCGTTTCCGGCCGAAGCCGGCGTGCTCGGACGCTGCAACCCGTGATGGAGATGACGCTATCGCAAGGAGACAGGTGATGAACAGGGTAATGAGCATCGTCGCGGCACTCGTGACGGTCCTCCTGGTCGGGACACCGGTGGCGGCAGCACAGCGGCCGATCGTCCTCGAGTTCGAGAAGCAGTGGGCTGCAGCTGATTACTACGTCGGGACGGTGGAGGGCGGCGGCACGATCGAGATGCGGCTATTCGACAAGAGCGTCATCGGCAACACGCAGCACTTCAGCGCCACCGTCGAGGTTGACTCGCCAAGTCGATCGTTCACGGCGCTGGTCCGCGGCCAGATCAACTTCAGCACCGGACGCGTGGTGCTGAACGGCAGCGTGACGAGCGGCTGGCTGGCCGGTGCCCAGGTCCAGGAACAGAGTCAGCTTGTCGATCCCGAGACGGGACGCTTCATCGGCACGATCCAGATCATGCCGGCCAGCTCGTAGTCGCCGATGGGAAACAAGGACGCCAGTCTCGCCGGGACCGTTCAGAAGGGTGCGGCGGCGCGCGTTCCGTCAATGAAAGTGAAAGAGGTAAGAAAATGCGTCGGTTTGTCATTCTTGCGACGGTGTTGACCGCCGTCTTTGTCTCCACTCCGGTGGCGGCAAGCGACAACGCGAACAACTGGCACATCCACGACGGAAAGGCAGGGCCGGGACA
>JBDSIN010000231.1:0-5432 GCA_039917955.1 Candidatus Limnocylindria bacterium | reverse complement strand
TGCGCGACTCGTTGACGTTCCTGCTGGAGCGTGAACCGCGCGAGTCGATCCAGCGCAGCTTCGACCTGCCGCTCATCGGCCGCTACTTTCCGGAGTGGGAGGCCGAGATCCGGAAGTACCGGGCCGGCGACTGACCGCGGGAGCGCTTGGTCAGCGCCTGAAGTCCACCTCTGCGTGGTTCCAGATGCGTTCGAGAACGTAGCGGCCGTCACCCTCCGGGTCGAGCAGGCTCGCGCGGGCTTGGAGGATCATGACGGTCGGGTGAAGCCGGACGTTCACCAGCGTCTTGCCACGGAACGTCATGTCCAGGATGACTCCCTCCTGTGTCTCCTGCCACCAGTACTGCCCGAACATGTAGTTTCCGGGGCTCGCGAGGACGAGGCTCACGCCATCAGGTCGGCTTCGCAGTAGGAGCGGCCCGGCAACGTGGGTGCCCGCGCCGATGACATGGTCGCAGCCGGCCGCATCGAACCAACCCAGCTGCGTGATTTGAGTCTGCCACAGGTCGTCGTGGTACTCGGCGCCACCCCACCACTGAGGGTTGCAGATGACGAGGTCGGCGCCGCCGGCCCGGGCTCGGCGCACGGCCTCGTTGACGTTCTCCTCGGTGATCCACGGGACGCCGGGCGTATCGGCGTCAGCCTCCGCGACGCCGGGGACGTCGTTCCAGGCAACGAATGCGACCTTCAGACCGGCCACCTCGAGGTAGGCCGGTTCGAGCGCCTCGTCGAGGGTCATCCCCAGACCTGTCCGCGGGATGCCGTACTCGTCCAGCAGCTGGAGCGTCGAGCGGATGCCGTCGACCCCGCGGTCGCTCATGTGGTTGGCGGCCAGGTAGGCGGCGTCGAGGCCGAGCGTGTCCCGCCACAGCGGGAGCACGTCCTCGGGGACGGCGAAGACGAGCGTCGCTCCACGGTTCGGCTCCCAACCTGCGGCTGGCATGATCGGGCACTCGTGGTCGGCGATCGCGACGTCCGATCGCTTGAGAATGCTCGGCGTGACGCCGGCATTGCCGGTGTCGACCGGCTGCACGGTCAGATACGGGCCTTCGTCGGGAGGGTCGACGACGGCCTGGCCCTGGTACTCGGCGGTCCCACCGTTGAACACCCAATCCCAGCCCTTGCCGAGCACGACAGCCTGATAGGCGGCGTCACGATCCGCGCACAGGCTCCCGATCGAGGTCATCGTCCAGATCTCCGAGGGCGCGTACTCGGTCCAGGCCGGATCGAGCGCGGAGCCGCCGGGCGTCGCGGAGCCGACCACCGGGTAGGGCATGGCGCGGGCCTCCGGGTCGCCGAACAGGTCCGGTCCGAAGAGCCCGAACGGCCCGTCGCCCGCAATCGAGAGGACCTTTGTTGCCGGCTCGACCAGTCCCGGCGGCAGGAGGGCGACGCGCGTCTGGTCGGTCTCGAACGACGCCGCGATCTCGTCGGCCGCGAGACATGACACCGTCGCGGTGAGCGTTGGCCGCTCGACCTGCACACCGCAGGGCACCACCAGTTCTCCGTGGCTGGCGAGCGTGATGAGCTCGTGGAGAGTGATCGTCGACTTGAGGTTCGTGATGCCGGTGACGACCGCGAGTGGGAAGGGAACCGGCGGGGTCGGTGTGGGAGCGACCGTCGGTGATGGCACCGATGTCGGTGTCACGCTGGGTGAGGGCAGGGGCGTGGGACTCACCGTGCCGCATCCGGCGACGAGCGCCACGGCGACAACGACAGCGGCGCTTCGGAACGTCGCTCGCATTCTCACGGCGCTATCGTAGATGCCCAAGTGGCGATGGATCTGCTCGACGACCCGTGTCTTCTCCAGCGCCGACCCGCGAGACGTCAGCGCGCTGACGGTCGCGGGGTTTCGCCCAGGGTGCGCTTACGCCGAGCGCTGACCGGCGCTCTCGCCTTCGGCGTGGCGCTCCTCGCTGTTCCGATGACTGTTGCTTCCCCTGTCGACGCCATCGGGCCGGTCCCGGGGTGTGACCTCGGCGACATCATGACGGTCCCGCGGGACTACGACAGCTGGAGCGTGACGCTGGTGGACCGGCTCCTGAGGGTCGAGGAGGACTACGTGCCGCCTGACCTCGTGCCGGTCACCGACGCAGGCATTGCCGGCGGCGGGTACGTCCGCCGCGTGGCGATCGACGATCTCCGCGCCATGTCCGCGGCGGCGGCGTCTGACGGCACGCCGATCGGCGTCTGGAGCCCCTACCGGAGCTACGAGGAGCAGGTGCAGATCTTCGATGGCTACGCGAACCAGTTCGGCTTCGAGGACGCCATCCTGTACTCGCAGCGACCGGGCCACTCGGAGCACCAGCTCGGCCTGGGGATCGACTTCATGACGGCCGGAGGTGGCAGCCCCCTGCCGGGCGACTGGGGGGCGACCCCGGCGGGGCGGTGGATGGCCACCAACGCCTGGGAGTTCGGGTGGGTGCTGAGCTATCCGCTGGGGGAGGGGCGTTCTTACGACTGGAATGACGCTGCCTGCTTTCACTACGAGCCGTGGCACTACCGCTACCTCGGGCGGGAGATCGCCGCGGAGGTGCACGGGTCGGGGCTGACCATCCGGGAGTACCTGTGGACGCACTTCACGATGGTCGATCCAACCACCGGTCTGCCGATTCCAGCCGCGACGCCGACCCCGTCGCCCACCCCGACCCCGTCGCCCCGGGTGACCCCGTCCGCTTCGCCTTCCGCGACCCCGAGCCACACGCCGATGTCGCCCAGCCCCGCCGGTGAGACTCCGTCTCCAGTTGGTGGGTGGTTGGGGCTCGATCCGCGTGTCGTCGTCGCCGTCGTCCTCATCGGCCTCCTGGTCCTGACGCCGATCGCCCTGGCTGCCCGACGCGGCATGATCCGGCGGTAGTCCCCAGGGCCGCCGTTGGCCCCGCGGTGGCTTGTAGCCCGCTCAAAGGGCCGAGGCGGGGACACGGGACGGTCGGCGGGCGCGTGCATTGATCCGGCCATGACACTTGACCGAGTAGCGGGGGGACCGACCGCGAGCCCTGCCTATCTGACCTCGACCGGCAGATCGAACCAGATCTCGGTGCGGCCGTTGGCAGAGGACGCGCCGACGGCGCCGCCGTGCGCCTCGACGATCTGGCGCACGATCGCGAGACCGATCCCGCTCCCGCCGCTGGTGCGGGCGCGCGACGGGTCCACCCGGTACAGGCGCTCCCAGATGAGCGGCAGCTCGTCGGCGGGGATCTCCGGGCCAGAGTTGGCCACTGCGCAGCGGACCCGTCCGCCCGATGACGACAGGGTGACGCTCACCTCCCCGCCGTCATCGGCGTAGCGCGCCGCGTTCTGCATCACGTTGCCGAGCACCTGGCCCAGGCCGTCGGGGTCGCCCTGCAGGGTCGGCAACCGGGCCGGAGCATCCACGCGCAGCGTGATCCGCCGCCGCGCGAGCTCGGGTGCCTGCAGCTCCGCGGCACGGGCCGCCAGAACCGCGAGGTCGATCGCTTCGCGAGCGGGAGGCGGCAACCCTGCCTCACCGCGCGCCAGCCGGTCGAGGCCCTCCACCAGCCGCGACAGCCGGACGATCTCTTCGTGGATGGTGCGCAGCATCTCCGGGGTCGGCTCCACGACGCCATCGGCCAGCGCCTCGGTATAGCCCTGCAGGCTGGTGAGCGGCGTACGCAACTCGTGGGCCACGTCCTCCACCAGCGCACGCCGAAGCTGCTCCACTCGTTGCAGGTCGGCGGCCATCTGGTTGAACGCTTCAGCGAGCCGCTGCAGTTCGCGGTCGGGTGCCGCCGGGACGCGGGCCGCGAGATCGCCCGCCGCGATGGCACGACTGGCCGCTGCCAGCAGGTCGAGCGGGCGCAGGATCCGACGCAGGAGCCACCACGCCGCCAGGGTCCCCAGGACGACTCCGGCGCCGGCACCGATCAGCAGGACCCGCCCAACCGACTGGTCGAACGTGGCCTGCGCTTCATCGGCCGACAGGCCGCCCTGCATGGCGAGGTGCATGATCTGCTCGGCGCTGAAACGTTGCACGGCAACGTTCATCACGATCGCCACCGTCACGGCCATGGCGCTGAAGATGGCGATCAGGCGCCAGCGCAGCGAGCCCATGAAGCCCACGTCTCAGCCGGGCCCTGGCATCAGGTCGCGCTGCTCCACCGCGCCGACGAACTTGTAGCCCACCGTCCGCACGGTCGCCACGAAGCGGGGTGACGCGGCAGGATCGCCGAGCTTGCGTCGCAGGCGTCCAAGGTGAACGTCGATCGTCCGGTCGATGATCCCCGGGTCGTCGTTTCCGTGGAGGGCATCGATCAGGTCGTCGCGAGACAGGACGCGCCCGGGTCGCCGCATCAGGGCGTGCAGCAGGCGAAACTCGAATGGCGTGAGGTCAAGGGTCCGGCCGTCCAGCCGGGCTTCGACCGCTCCCGCGTCGACCTCGAGGGGGCCACTGACCAGGATCGCGTCGGCCGTCTCGTCGGAGACCTTGCGTCGCCGGAGCAGGGCTCGCACGCGTGCCATCAGCTCCCGAGGGGAGAACGGCTTGACGACGTAGTCATCGGCGCCGATGTCGAGGCCGACCACCTTGTCGGGGTCGCCGCTCCGCGCGGTCAGCAGCAGGATCGGCACGTCGCTCGTTTCTCGAATGCGGCGGCAGACCTCGAAGCCATCCAGCCCGGGAAGCATCACGTCCAGCAGCACGATGTCGGGTCGGGAGCGGGCGACCTGCGCAAGGGCAGCCTCTCCGTCCGAGGCGAACACGGCGCGGTGCCCCTCACGCTCGACGTACAGGCGCAACAGGTCACGGATCTTGGCGTCGTCATCGACGATCAGCACGGAGGCCATCGGCCGAGAGTATGACCGGCGGGTGAAGGACCGATGAAGGTGACTATCCCATGGGGAGGTCCGTCGCCCGGTAGAATCGAACCTGATGACATCAGAACGCTCGGGCGATGCGATCGGCTTCGGGGCCGGGATCTCCACCGATCACCTCGATGGGATCCGCTGGGTCGACTACGCCAACATCAGCTGGAACCCGGTCTTCTGCAAGCGCTGCGACATCTGCATCGAGATCTGCCCCAAGAACACGCTGGTGCTGCGCAACGACGTCATCTTCGAAGAAGAGAACTGCATCCTCTGCGGCCTGTGTGAACGCTACTGCCCCGATGTTGCGATCGAGATGATCCCCGAGGCGGTTGCCGCCCACGCGGCAGGCGGCTCGAACACAGCCGCGGACGAGTCCGCCTAGCCCCATGCGCAAGCTGACCCAGGGCAACGAGGCGGTGGTCCGCGGCGCGCTCGCCGCCGGCGCCGATTACTTCGCCGGGTATCCGATCTCGCCCTCGACGGAGGTGCTCAACGTGGCCTCCGGCTGGGCGGCACAGCACCCCGAGTTCCGCTTCCTGCAGGCGGAGGACGAGATCGCCAGCGCCAACGCCATCATCGGCGCAAGCCTGGCAGGGGCGAAGTCCTTCA
>JBDSIN010000230.1:0-6904 GCA_039917955.1 Candidatus Limnocylindria bacterium | reverse complement strand
GAGCACCGCTGCTATGCCTTCGGGGAGCCGGCCGAACTCTCATCGGAGCAGCAGGAGAAGGTGTGTCTGCAGCGCGGCTACGGGAATTGCCCCCGATACCTGCGCGGAATCCTGGTGATCCCGACGGCGGAGCTCGAGGCGCTTCGACGGCCGGCCGTGCCCGTCAGGCCGCCACCGCCCCCACCTGCGGCCCCACGACCCAGGCCCACGACATCGGAACGTGGCGGCCGCAGGCGCGGAGCCATCGGAGCGGTCCTGGTGCTCGTTCTGGCCGCGGCGGGCGGGGGCGCCGCGTTCCTCATCCTGCAAGACGGGGGAACCGCGGTGGCACCGACGCCAACGCCGTCGCGCGTCAGCCCGAGCGCCACCGAGAGCACCCAGCCCTCCGACAGCCAATCCGCCCCGCCGCCAACGCCCGTCCAGACACCGGATCCGACCCCCATCCCTGGCGACGTCTTCGATTTCTACGAGGTGGCGGTCGCGCCCGGCGATTACATCCTGTTCGAAGTTGACGATACGACCGGCACGGTGATCCGGGAGCGCGGCGCGATCTTCTCGGCCAACTCGCAGGCGCCGGTCGAGCTGTTGCTGCGGCCCGATGGCTCTCGCCACTGGCGAACGCTGACCGGCGAATACTCCGGCCTCTCATACATCCGAGACGCATCGGGGCCATTCGGGATTCGGGTCGTCTACAAGCGCCCCGACGGCTCCCGCAGCTCCGAATCGCTGCCCGAGGACGAGCTCTAGGCCTTCGTCCCGCCGGTGACCGATCCGGCCGCCATCGACCAATCCTGTCGAAAAGCCCTTGACGGGCGCCGCTTGCCCTGTAGAATGGCGCCCTGTGGTCCAAAGTGGGGCCAAATGGGGATCAGTGGTAGACGCCGCACAGATGCAACCGTCGTCCTTTCTGACAGGAGAGTTCAGGCACACGCTCGATGACCGTGGTCGCGTCGCGATCCCGGTCCGCTTCCGCGAGCGCCTAGCGCCCGGGGCCACGATCTCGCGGTGGCTCGACGGTTGCCTCGGCCTCTTTCCGCAGGACGTCTGGAACGAACTTGCAACCAAGCTGCAGGCGCTTCCGGTCACGAGCACCCGCGGTCGCGAGTTTGGCCGCTTCATGTCCTCGGGAGCCGTCGAGGTCGAACTCGACCGGCAGGGGAGAGTCCTGATCCCGAGTTACCTGCGCGAGTACGCCGGGATCGGTGAGGGCGAGGTCGTCGTGGTCGGGGCGCTCAGCCGGCTGGAACTGTGGGCGCCGTCGGCATGGGAGCCATATCGCTCACGCATCGAGGACGAGCCGGAGGCACTCGCCGAACACCTGGCCGATCTCGGGATCTGAGGGAGCGTGACGCCATGACGCACGTCGCGTTTCCGCCATTCATGCGTCTCCGGGCCGATCGGCCCGTCGTCCGACACGAAAGGTGCAACCGCCAATGGGAGAAGGGCACCTGCCGGTCCTCGTCGACGAGGTTCTCGCCTCGCTGGCGCTCGGGCCCGGCAGCTCCGCGGCGGACTGTACGGTCGGGGGCGGTGGGCACGCCGAGCGGCTGCTGGAGGCATCGTCTCCGGATGGTCGCCTGCTCGGCATCGACGCCGATCAGGCGGCCGTCTCGGAGGCGCACCGCTTCCTCGAACGGTTTGGTGACCGCGTTGTACTGCGCCACGCCAACTTCGCGCAGCTCCACGAGACGGCACGCGATGCCGGATTCGTCGACCTCGACGCTGTCCTGTTCGACCTCGGACTCTCCAGCTATCAGCTCGCCGACCGCGCGCGCGGGTTCGGCTTTGCGGCCGACGCGCCGCCGGACATGAGATTCGATGAAGATCGTGGTGTATCGGCCCTCGAGCTCATCGACCGATCGTCGGAGCGAGAGCTCGCCGGAGTCCTCGCGACGTTTGGTGAAGAACGCCGTGCAGGCCGCATCGCGAAGGCGATCCTGGCGGCGCGTGCGGAGGGTCGCCTGATGACCACCGCCGACCTTGCCGCCGTGGTTGCCGCCGCTGTTCCGCGGGGCCGTGCCGACAGCGGGCGCATCCATCCGGCCACGCGGACCTTCCAGGCTCTGCGCATCGCCGTCAACCGAGAGCTTGATGTGCTCGGCGTCGGTCTCGAGGGTGCGCTCGCAACCCTGCGACCCGGCGGGCGGTTGGCGGTGATCAGTTACCACTCCGGCGAGGACCGCATCGTCAAACGCTTCATCGCTCGCGAGAGCCGGGACTGCATCGAGCAGCCACTGCCGCCGGCCTGTACCTGTGGACACCGCGCACAACTGCGGCCCCTCACCAAGCGCGTGGTGAAGCCCAGTCCCGGCGAGATCTACAGCAACCGTCGCGCGCGGAGCGCTCGTCTGCGCGTCGCCGAGAAGCTCGCCCCGGCGAGCGTGTAGTCACCGAAGAGGAGGGCACAACCGATGAGTCGAGGACGACCACGCCACCAGTCCAGTCGGCGGCGCATGTACAGCGGCCGACAGCGCGAGGTGCGCGAGCGGCGCGTGCAGGCGCCCCTTGAGGAACGCTCCGCTCCCGATGGCGGGACGATGTTCGAGATTGACGAGACCCGTGACTACGACGCACCGACCGCGTGGGGCGCACCGTTGCATCGTCGAGCGAGCGCCGCGTAGATGGCGGTTATCGGCGCACGCCCGGCGACCGGATTCGGGATCGCCCGCAGGCGCACGCGAGTGCGTCCGCGCACGGTCTCCCGGGCACGCCCGCGGCGCGCGGCCGATCGTCGCAAGGAGGTGGCCAGCGTCACCGGGTTCCTGGTGGCCATCGCCGCAGCGGTCGGGCTCGGCCTCTTCTACCTGAGCCAGTCGTCTCACGTCGCGGCGACCGGCTACGAGATCAACGCCATGCAGGCGCAGATGTCGCAGCTCCGAGCGGAGGAACAGCAGTTGATCTTCCAGATCGGTGAGGCCCGCTCACCCTCGGTTATTGAAGATCTGGCTCAGCAGCGCCTGTACCTCGTCCCGTTGAGCCAGTCCGTCGTCAGGTTTGCTCAGCCATTGATCGACCAGACTCGTTGAAGTAGACAGTCGCGGTCCTCTGGGGCCGCGACTGCCGGAGAAGCCGTGCTCGCCAGGACCGACAGCCGTGCCCGCGCCCTGCTCCTGATGATCGTGGCTGCCCTGCTCGCCACGATCATCGGTGGCCGGTTGGTGTGGTGGCAGGTAGCGGACCGGGAGCGCCTCGTCGAGATCGCGCTCAACCAGCTTGCCCAGAACGAGGAGATTCCGGCCGAGCGCGGCGAGATCCGCGATCGCAACGGTGAGCTGCTCGCCACCTCGGTCCAGGTCCAGTCGGTCTTTGCCACGCCGCCGACAGTCAGCGATATCGAGAGCACGTCCTCGCTCCTCGCCTCGGTGCTGGGCATGGATGTTGCCGACGTCCGCACTCGGGTCACCAGTGGCGACCCATGGGTCTGGTTGCGACGACGCGTGGACGACACGACCGCCGAGCGGATTGCAGCCCTCGACCTGCCGGGCGTCGGGATGATCCCCGAGACGCGGCGCGTCTACCCGCTCGCCGGGATCTCACCGGGAACCACGCTCGGTGCGCAGTTGCTCGGCTATGTGAACGTTGATGGCGAGGGACAGTACGGCCTCGAGGGCGCCGAGGACGCCCTGCTCGCAGGGTTGCCGGGAGCGGTCACGGCGCAGGAGGACGTCAGCGGCCAGCGCATCGCCGACTCGGTCCACGAACTGCGTCCGCCGGTCGACGGCGCCGATCTGACACTGACCCTCGATATCGGCCTGCAGCACATGCTCGAGGCGGCGATGTGGAGCACCCTCGAGAAGAACCAGGCCAAGGGCGTGACCGGGATCGTGATGGACCCACGGACCGGAGCCATACTCGCGTTGGCGACCTTCCCATCGTTTGACGCCAACGCCTACGGGACGGCGGATCCGTCGCTCTACACCAACCCCGCGGTGAGTCGGCAGTACGAGCCCGGTTCGGTAATGAAGGCATTCACCGTCGCCGCGGCGCTCGACGCCGACGCCATCACCACTGAGACCACTGTCCACGACGACAACAACCTGCGCATCGGCGAGGTCCGGATCCAGAATGCGGACCGCGCCACCTACGGCTACGGCCACGGTGACATCACCGTCGGAGACGTTCTCAAGCTCTCGAACAACGTGGGTGCGGCGAAGTTCGGCCTTCTGCTCGGTCGCGAGCGGCTGTACGAGGCCTTCAAGCGGTTTGGGTTTGGATCACCGACCGGGATCGACCTCTCCGGCGAGGCATCGGGAGTCGTCTGGAATCCGAATGGGCCGAACGGATCTGGCGACCTGACCGCCGTGCAGAACGCGTTCGGCCAGGGGCTCAGCGTCACCGCCATGCAGTTGGTCGCCGGCTACGCGGCGATCGCCAACGGCGGGACCCTGGTCACGCCGCACCTCATCGCCGGGTGGACGGGACCGGACGGCGTCTACCACGAGGCCGATGTCGAGCCCGCTGAGCGGACGATGCGCGAGGAGACTGCCGCGACCGTCCTCGAGCTGCTGACCGGGGCCATCGATGACGGAATCGCCAAGGTGGCGGCGATCCCCGGCTACGCCGTGGCAGGCAAGACCGGGACCGCGCAGGTGGCTGGACCGATTCGCAGCCAGGTCCAGGTGGGGACCGATGGGTCCGGGAAGGCGGTCTACGAGACGCGAACCGAGTATGCGTACATTGAGGGCTGGATCGACGCCTCGTTCATCTCGATCATGCCAGCCAGCGACCCGCAGCTCGTCACCCTGATCCTCATCCATCGGCCCGTCACGTGGGCCGGCTTCCGCACGGTCGAGACGCCACAGGCCGTCTTCAGAGATCTTGCCCCGCGCATGCTGGAGTATCTGGCCATCCCGCCCGACCGAATCGTCGATCCGGTGGCCGCAAAGTGAGGCTGATAGACTCGGCGGCACCATCTGCAGGTAGCGGAGTGCCTCCGTCGATCCGCCTCGAAGACCTCCTGGCTGCCACCGGCGGCCATCTCCTCGGGCCGACCTCGGTCACCTCGTTCGCAGGCGCCGTGGTCGATTCCCGCAGGGTCGTGCCGGGCTGCTGCTTCGTCGCCCTTCGCGGCGAGCGGGTTGACGGCCATCGCTTCGCCGCCGAGGCGGCGGCGCTCGGTGCGAGCGTCCTGCTCGTGGAGCGTCCGATTGCGCTTCCCGCCGGCGCCGATGCGGCGATCGTGCAGGTACCCGATGCGCTGGCTGCGCTCCAGGCCGCCGCGCGCTGGTGGCGGAGCCGTTCCGCGGCCCGCGTGGTGGGGGTCACCGGATCGACCGGAAAGACGATCGCCAAAGAGATCGTGGCTGACGTGCTCGCCCGGACGCTGCGGGTGATCCGCAACGAGGGCAACCTCAACAGCGAGACCGGTCTGCCGATGACGCTCCTGCGCCTGCAGCCGGAGCACGAGGTGGCGGTCCTGGAGATGAGCATGTACACCGAGGGCGAGATCGCGCTCCTGGCCGATATCGCGCAACCGGAGGTCGGGGTCGTGCTGGCCGTACATCCGACCCATCTCGAGCGAGCCGGGAGCATCGAGGCGATCGCACGCGCCAAGTCGGAGTTGCCGGCAGCGCTGCCGTCGAGTGGTCTCGCCGTGCTGAACGCCGACGACCCGCGCGTCGTCGCCATGCGAGCGGTGACGCCCGCCGCGGTTCGCACCTTTGGCCTGTCCGCGGGGGCCGATGTGCGCGCGGCCGACATCGAGTCGCGCGGTCTGGGCGGCACCCGCTTCACGCTGCAGACGCCATGGGGCACGCGGCGCGTCCACTCCGCCATGCCCGGGCGGCACCTCGTGCCGCATGCCCTGGCGGCGGCGGCGGTCGGGGAGCACTTCGGGGTTCCGCTCGACGAGGTCGAGGCGGCGTTGACGGTCGGCAGCCGAGCGGCGCACCGGATGGCGCTGGTGGAGGGCGCGGGCGGGGCGATGATCATCGACGACACGTACAACGCGTCCCCGGTCTCGGTCTCGGCGGCTCTCGACTTTCTCGGCGAGACGCCGATCGCCGCTGGGCGCCGTCGGCTGGCGGTGCTGGGGGATATGCTCGAGCTCGGGTCGGGCGAGGAGCGGCAGCACCGACAGATCGGAGGTCGAGCGGCAGCCGTGGTGGATGGCCTGGTCACGGTGGGGGAGCGCGGGCGCTGGATCGCCGATGGGGCGAGGCTGGCCGGCCTGGCGCACGTCGCGGTTGCCGCGGACATCGAGGAGGCGCTGGCCGTGGTCGAGCGCGAGCTCGCGCCCGGGGTCGGCGACCTGCTGCTCATCAAGGGCTCGCGCGGCGTTGAGCTCGACCGGCTGGTCGCCGCGCTCTCCCGGGAGCCGGGTCCCGGTCCGGCGGGGGACCACTGACCATGCTCTCGATCGTGGTCGCTCTGCTCGCCGCCTTTGCCGGCGTGCTCCTGCTGGGACCGATCTACATCGGCCTCCTGCAGCGCCTGGGCTTCGGCAAGCGGATCCGCTCCGAAGGGCCGCAGGGACACGTGGGGAAGTCCGGCACTCCGACGATGGGTGGCATGCTCCTGGTCGTGGTGGTCATGTTCCTGGCGATGGCCATGCGGATCGAGGATCCATTCACCCTGACGCCGATGCTGGCGCTCGTTGGCGTCTCGATCCTGGGTGCCATCGACGACTTCGTGAACGTGCGCACCGGGGTCGGCGTGCGCGGCCGCTTCAAGCTCGTCTGGCAGACGATCGTGGCCCTGCTGGCCGCGTTCTACATCCAGCGCCACTTCGACATCACCGGTGTGGACGTCCCGTTCGCCGGTGTGGTGGTGATCGGTGGCTTCCTGTTCATCCTGTTCGTCGCCTTCGTGATCGTCGGAGTCAGCAACGCGGTGAACCTGACCGATGGGCTCGACGGGCTCGCCGCCGGCGTGCTCATCTTCAGCTTCGTGGCCTACCTGCTGA
>JBDSIN010000229.1:0-2776 GCA_039917955.1 Candidatus Limnocylindria bacterium | reverse complement strand
CGCCGCGCCCGCGCCCTGCTGGCCGCAGTGGCGCTCGTGATCGCGGTGCCTGCATCAACCATTGGCGGACAAGCGCATCCGAACCCCGCTGAAGCGTTCGTGACGGTCCTGGGCACGGCCCCGGACGGCACGTTTACAGTCCCGCTGATCAACAGCGGCGACGTTTTCGGCGGAGAGACGTTCGAGGGCATCCCCGACGGGCTCGGCGTCATGCCGGTCGGCAACGGCAAGCGCTACGTCGACATCTTTGTGGCCTTCGAGCAGTCACACGTGCCGTTTGGTACAAGCGCCACGTCGGTGTTCGCTGACTTCGAGGACTCCTCCGTTCAGCGTGCTCGGCTCGACCTGAAGACACGGCAGATTGTCGCCCTCGAAGAGATGCTTCCGGCGTCCGCCGGGTACATCCGCTTTTGCTCGGCCTTCATGGCCGGCCCGGCGGAGGGCTTCAGCGACTACACCTTCTTCGTCAACGAGGAGTCGAACGACCGGCTGCCGGTGGTGGCCGGCGCCCAGTACGGTGCCGACTCCGCGATCACGCCGCTGCGCCAGGCCGGCTACTCCGTGTGGCTCGACGCGAAAACCGGCGCCTACAAGGCGGTGCCCGGCATGGGCCGCTTCAACCACGAGAACCAGGTGATCGTGCCGGGCGGCTGGGATGACATCGTGGCCGTTTCGGGTGACGACACCTTCAACGCGCCGTCGTCGCAGCTCTACATGTACCTGGCCAAGAGCCCCGGCGCCCTGAAGCAGGACAAGGGAGCGCTCTGGGCGTTCCAGGTGACTGGCACCGGCGCCAGTGGGGCCAGCCCGTTGGCCGATCCCTCCGACAAGTTCAACGATGCCAACGACTACCTCGAGATTTCGGCCGGGCAGACCTGGTCCGGCCGCTTCATTGCGGTCCCGGCAGGGATTGCCAAGGGCACGGAGGACTACCCCGACGGCAGCAACAACGCTCCGCAGGAGTCACTCGAAGCCTGGTCGAACGCCAACAACGTCTTTCAGTTCGTTCGAGTGGAGGACATTGCATACGACCCGGACGATCCACGGACGATCTACTTTGCCGACACCGGCACCACCCGCCTGAAGGAGAGCGGGAGCACCGGACGCCTGTTCCGGGCCGGATCGAGCGCGTACCCGTATTGGGATTCCGACGGGCGGATCTTCAAGATGGTTTTCAACGAGGATGACCCGACCGTGGTCGACGCGTTCTCATTCATTGCCCAGGGCCGCCTGCGTGAGCAGCAGAACAGCACGACCATCGTGATCGCCGACGCCGGCGTCGGGTTCGTGAACCCGGACAATCTGGCCGTCAGCCACGACAGCATCATGGTCCAGGAAGACGGCAGTTCCGGCAACGAGGTCTGGCGGTATGCGTTCGGCGGTGGCTGGACGAAGATCGCCTCGACCCTCGCTTCCCAGCCGGCGGACGTGGAGACGAGCGGGATCATCGACATGTCGGCGTGGATGGGGGCCGGCTGGTGGGCACTCGACGTGCAGTCGCACGGCGTGCACGAGGAACTCGACCCGACCTACTACACCTGGACCGGCGGTCCAACCCCGCCGGGCGGTAACCAGTACCGCTTCCACCGGGAGGCCGGTCAGCTGCTGCTGATGTACGTCCCCGGCAGCTAGACCTCCTCCGTTACATGAATTCGGCAGTGGGCCGTCCCGCAAGGGGCGGCCCACTTCGTTTCGGGCTGGCGGAGCGGGCGCGCGAGGGCGACACTTACCGCTGAAGGCATCGGTCCGATGAGGGGGATGCACGATGTTCAACATCGACCTGGCCCGGATGATGCACCGGCACGGCGACCAATGGCTCGAGATGGTCCCGAAAGCGACCACTCGCCCGATTCGCGCGACCCCGAGCGACGGCTGCTCCGCGGCGAGCAGGTCTACAAGTGCGAGTAATGCGACGAAAAGGTCCGGATGGCCGTGCCCGGCTGACAGCCCCTCGCCTTGGCAGACTGCGCTCGGCCGGATTCCCCGTCCACGCGTTCGGATGCGGAGCAGTCGTTCGGCGGCAGCCTCGTCCGGACAGCACGCCGACCTGGTCCGAGATGCGCGCCATGACGGGTCAGCGCTGCCGCTGGGCTCCGCCGCTCTGCTGGGCTCCGCCGCCGCTCGACTCGCGCGCAATACCCGACTCGATGAGAGGGCCGTGTGGGATTCGAACCCACGACACGAGGATTAAAAGTCCCCTGCTCTGCCCCTGAGCTAACGGCCCGCCGCTGAGGATAGCCATCGGTTCTACCGATGGCGTGCCATCATCGGTCCATGCGACAGATCCTGCTCTGGATGGCGCGCAATCGGTTCCTGAAGCGCACCCTGCCGCGCCTCGGGTTCGTGCGTCGCGCCACCCGCCGCTTCATGCCCGGCGAGACGATGGAGGCGGCGCTGGATGCGGCCGAGGCGTTCCGCCCGCACGGGATGGGGGTCCTCTTCACTCGGCTGGGCGAGAACCTGACCGATCTCTCGGAGGCACAGGCGGTCGCCGACCACTACCACGACCTGATGCGCAAGATCGCGGCGCGCGGGATGGATGCGCAGATCAGCGTCAAGCCGACCCAGCTCGGCCTGGACCTGGATCGCGACGCCGCGCTTGAGCATCTCCGCGGCCTGGCGACCCACGCCGCCGAGATGAACGGCACGCTCCGGATCGACATGGAAGGCAGCGCCTACACCGATCCGACGCTCGACCTGTACCGATCCCTCAAGGAGACGCACCCCAACGTCGGCATCTGCCTGCAGGCCTACCTGCGCCGCACCCCGGCCGATG
>JBDSIN010000228.1:0-10468 GCA_039917955.1 Candidatus Limnocylindria bacterium | reverse complement strand
CGCTGCACCGAGCAGTCACGCTCGCCCAGATGGATGCCGTTGCCGTGGCGGTCGATCAGGACCTGCACCTCGACATGGCGGCTCTCCTCGATCCACTTTTCGAAGTAGACACTGTCGTCGCCGAACGCAGCCTGGGCCTCCGAACGGGAGAGGGGCAGGCTGGTCTCCAACTCACGCGGGGAGCGAACCAGCCGCATGCCGCGGCCGCCACCCCCGGCGGAAGGCTTGAGCAGCACCGGGTACCCGGCAGCGCTGGCCTGATCCAGGGCTTCGCGGAGATCGGTCAGGATCCCGCGGCTGCCGGGCACGGTCGGGAGACCATTGGCGGCGAGCATGCGGCGCACGGCGTATTTGCTGCTGAACTTCTCGAGCACCTCCGCGCGCGGGCCGATGAAGGCCAGGTCGTGCGCGGCGCACACCTCGGCGAAACCGGCATCCTCGGAGAGGAACCCGTACCCCGGATGGATTGCGTCGCAACCAGTGATGAGCGCTGCCGAGACCACGGCCGGCTGGTTCAGGTAGCTCTTGCGCGCCTCGGCCGGACCGATACAGATCGCCTCGTCAGCCAGCCGCACCGCGAGCGTCTCGCGGTCGGCTTCGCTGTAGGCCACCACGGCGGGTACGCCCAGGTCGCGACAGGCGCGCAGAATGCGCACCGCGATCTCGCCACGGTTGGCGATCAGGATCTTGGAGAACATCAGGCTGGCACCGCGGCGATGGTACCGACGAGGGCTTCGACAGTCGTCTCCAGGTCGGCTGGATCCGAGACGGTCAGGCACCGCGATTCGGGGACGATGCGCCGCACCATCCCGACCAGGGCGCCGCCCGGTCCGCATTCGACAAAGGTGTCCACTCCCTCGGCGGCCATGCGCTGCACCGAGCGCACCCACTCGACCGGCGAGCTGACCTGTCGCGCGAGCAGCCCGCGGATCTCGATCGCGTCGGTCAGAGGCTCTGCGGTGACATTGTTGACCACCGGGATCGCGGCGTCACGCCACGCGGCCGACGCGAATTCGTTTGCGAGCGAGGCGCCGACCGGCGCCATCTTCGGGGAGTGGAACGGCCCCGACACGTTCAGCGGGATGGCGCGCCCTGCGCCGGCCGCCTTGAGACGCTCCGCTGCGGCAGTCAGCGCCGCATTCGTGCCACTGATCACCACCTGTCCCGGCGCATTGTCATTGGCGACCACCAGGTCGCCCTCAACGCCGAGCTCGCGGACGGTTGCCTCGACAGCCTCGGACACGGTCTCGCGGTCGAGGCCGATCACGGCCATCATCCCACCGGCCACGCCGGCGCCCGCCATCAGCGAACCCCGCCGGGCGACGAGCCGGAGCGCATCGGGCAGTGAGACCACGCCCGCGGCGACAAGGGCGGCGTATTCCCCCACCGAATGGCCGGCCACGTACGCTGGTTCAAGTCGTTCGCCGCGGAAGGCCAGGGCCTCCTCGAGGGCACGCAGACATGCGACCGAGGTCGCCACCAGGCAGGGCTGTGTCTGCCGAGTGTCGTTGAGCAGCTCCGCTGGACCCACCCAGGCGAGACCGGAGACCGACCAGCCGAGCGCAGCATCCGCATCGTCGAAGGCGGTGCGTGCACGGGGCGAGGCCTCCGCTATGGCACGGCCCATGCCGACCACCTGGGACCCCTGTGCCGAGAAGAGGAGCGCCACGCTCATTCGGCGGGCTCCATCTCGATCAGCAGCTGTCCGTACTCGACCGCCTCGCCGGCCTCGGTGACCAGGTGGCGAACGGTCCCACCGCGCGGGGCGCGCACGTCGTGGTGGACACCGAGCATCTCGACGTGGCCCAGCTCGTCGCCCTTCTCCACTGCCAGACCCGGTCCGAGCCCATCGGCGTAAACGAAGAAGCCGACGGCCGGTGCCGTGATCCCGTGGTTCGCCGAAGCAGGAGAGGGTGTCGGACCCACCCGGTCGACTGGGACCACCCCCGGGCCGGCCTGGGACCGTGTCGCGGGCGGTCCAGGCTCAGCGGGGACGGCAGCGCGCACGGCGCGGACGCGCAGGTCACCGTCACGCACCTCGATCTCGCCAAGCCCGTGCCGTGCCAGGCGCTCGGTGAGCTGGGGCAGCAACTCGTCGGCGGCGCGACGAACCAGCGCTATCGGGTCCTGCGGATCGCTCATGCGCCTCCCTCGTTGTTCTCACCGTCGTCGCTGCTCGGCCAGATCTCGCTCCAGCGCGGCCGCCGCGGGATGCCGGGCAGATGCAGCCGGCGTCCGATCCTGTGTCGCAGCGACGGTGCCGCGACATCCCCACGGTCGGCGACCTCCGTCTCACGGTGGAGTCCGATGCCGCGCAGACGAGCATAGCGGCTTCCGAGCAGAGCCTCGGGATCGAGCCGGCTGATGCGGCCCAGCGCTGCCAGGACGGCGCTCTTGAGCGCGGCGGCGGTCGCGTCGTGATCCACGTGGGCGCCCTCACCGGGCTCGGCGATGACCGAATCGATCACTCCCAGTTTCAGCTGATCAGCGGCCGTCATGCGCATCGCGGCGGCGGCGGCCGGGGCGGCTTCGGGCGAGCGCCACAGGATCGCGGCGCAGCCCTCGGGGGAGATGACTGCGTAGACCGCGTTCTCCAGCGCGTGCACCTCGTCGCCGACGCCGATCGCCAGCGCCCCGCCGGACCCGCCCTCGCCCACGATGACGACCACGATCGGAACCTCCAGGCCGGTCATCAGCTTGATGCTCGAGGCGATCGCCTCTGCCTGGCCGCGTTCCTCCGCCGCGGGGCCTGGAAAGGCGCCCGCCGTGTCGAGGAAGGTGATCACCGGGATGCCGAGCTTGTCGGCCAGTCGCATCAAGCGCTGCGCCTTGCGGAAGCCCTCGGGGTGCGCCGATCCGAAGTTGCGGAAGATGTTCGAGTCGGTGTCGCTGCCCTTCTGGTGGCCGATCACCATCACCGCGCGACCATCGAGCAGCGCGGGCCCGCCGACGATCGCCGGGTCGTCACGGAAGGACCGGTCACCGTGGAGCTCGACGAAGTCATCGAAGATGCGCGGGATCAGATCCAGCGTGCGCGGTCGCTGCGGGTGCCGTGCCAGCTGGACGCGGCGCCATGCCTCGGCGGCCTCCTCGGCGGTCGGCGGGACGAGACCTTCGATCATGGGGGGCGTCATCGCTCGGACTCCTCGCGACTGGTCGCCAGATCGCCGTTCGTTCCGGATTCGACGCCGATGCCGACCGTGTCGCTCACGGCGCCGCCCAGCCGCTCGGCGATGCCTGACAGAACTCCGATCGGGCCCCAGCCGCGGCTCTCGCCTGCCGGACTCGCCTCCAGGCGTGCGACAGGGAGCACTCTGAGCAGCCGAGAGAGCACGCCTCGCAGCTCAGCCCGTGGGACGACGCGGTCCACCAGACCGTGCTCGAGGAGAAACTCCGCGCTCTGGAAGCCCTCCGGCAGTTCCTCGCCCACGGTGCCGCTGGCGACGCGCGCGCCGGCGAAGCCGATGAGGGCACGCGGCTCGGCGAGGATCACATCGCCGAGCGAGGCGAAGCTGGCCAGCACCCCGCCGGTGGTCGGATCGGTCAGCACGCTGATGAACGGAATGCCGGCACCATCGAGCCGGGTGAGCGGTGCCGTGGTCTTGGCCAACTGGAGCAGGGAGAGGGTTCCCTCCTGCATGCGGGCGCCGCCCGACGCGCTGATCACGACGGCCGGGATCCGTTCGGAGAGCGCGGCCTCGAAGCAGCGGGCCAGCTTTTCGCCGACGACGCTACCCATGCTGCCGCCCATGAAGCGGAAGTCGAAGATGGTGATGGCTATGCGCTGGCCGTCGATCGTGCCGGTGCCCCACACCGCGGCTTCGCGCAGGCCAGTCTTGAGGCGCGACGCCTCGAGGCGGTCGAGGTACGGCTTCTGGTCGTGGAAGCCGAGCGGGTCACCCGGCTCGAGACCGGCGTCGCGTTCGACGAAGCTGTCGTCGTCGAGGAGCAGGTCGATCCGCTCGCCGACGCTCATCCGGAAATGATGGCCACAGGTCGGGCAGACCCGCAGGTTGCGCTCCAGCTGCTTGTTGAAGATCTGCGACTCGCAGCTCGGGCACTTGGTCCACGTCTCGGCGGAGACATCGCGGCGACGGCTGAACGGGAATTTGATCGGCACCGGGCGCTCTTAGCGATGCGCCGGCGGGACGCCGGATGCTGCATGCCGGCGCGTGCCGATCCAGAGGGCCAGGGCGGTCAGGCCCACCCCGATGACCGCCGAGGAGATCACGCCGGCGATCGCGACGCGCCCTGGCTGCCGCAGCTCGCGCCGGGTGGCATCGGAGATCGCCGCGGCGGCGGCAGCGAGGCGACGACGGTGGACGAGGCGCGCCTCGAGGCGCGAGCTGAAGCGCACGCCGACCGGCATCGGCGACAGCGCGGCACGGATCAGCGCGGCGGCGTCAACCAGTGGAGCAAGCTCCGGATCGACACTTGGCCGGCCGCCGGCGAGCAGGCCGGCGACGGCTTCATCAAGGCGATCTGCGCGGGTACGGGTGGTCATTCGTTCTCACTCGAGATGTGGCGTGGAACCGGTCATCGTGCACGACCTGCACAGACAAGAACACCGCGCGGACAGGATCGTTACACCCCGACCCGTGGACCGGAGGGTGGCGTCAGGCCCCCAGGCGGGAGGCGAGATCTCGCAGCGCCCGATGCAGCAGCACGCGCGCTGCGCCCTCGGAGCGATCCAGCACCTGTCCGATCTCGCGGGAGGTGAGCCCGTCCACGAAGCGCAGGAGCACCACCTGGCGGCGGTCGTCGGGCAGGTCGGCCACGGCCTCGAGCACCCGCCGCAGTTCCTCGGCGCGTGCCACCAGCCCGGCTGGATCGGCGTTTGGGGCCGGCGGATCGATGCTCGGGTGCAGCGGAATGACCGAACGGCGGGTCCGGCTGCGTCGCGCGTTGGCGATCGTGTTGTGCGCGATACGGAAGAGCCACGCACGGAAGCTGGCGCCTTCGTCGGTGAACGTCGGCAGGGCGCGCAGCGCCGCCATGAAGGTGCGCTCGGTCGCGTCCTCCGCGTCATGGTGATCGCTGAGCTGGTAGAAGGCATAGCCGTATACGCGGTCGAGATAGCGGCGATAGAGCACGTCGAATGCGGCGCGGTTGGCTTGAGCCGCGAGCACGGCCGGATAGTCGGGATCGGGTCCGTCGGCCGCCGCGCGCGACTCACCTCCGGCCGGTTGCGCCCCATCCGCAGGGCGAAGATCGGTCATGCGGGCGCTCCCGCGGTCGCGGCGTCGAGGACGCGGACCACTTCTCCGACGGTATAGGCCGTCCGACCGTCCGCGCCGTCAAGGAGCAGCGACCCGTCGTCGCCGATCCCGGCCACCCGGCCCTCCACCATCGCTCCGCCGAGGTCCAGCTCGATGCGCCGGCCGTCGAGCCAGGAGACCGCCCGGAGGCGCGGCAGGGGGGTATCCCCCACCTCGAGCGCGGCGATCTCGCGATCGAGTGCATCCAGGAGCGTGCCGAGCAGCGCGACCCGGTCCACCGACGTGCCGACCAGATCGGTCAGTGACGTGGCCCGCGCGGCGATCTCAGCGGGCATCTCCGCGCGTCGCCAATTGGTATTGATGCCGATGCCGATGACCGCCTCGACCAGCCACCCGTCCTCGAGCGCGGTCTCGAGCAGGAGACCCGCCAGCTTGGCACCGTCGGCCGCGACCACGTCGTTCGGCCAGCGGATGGCCAGCCCAGCCTCTGGCGCCACCGTGGCGCAGGCATCGCGAACCGCGAGCGCTGTGGCGATCCCCAGCAGGGCGCCGGCACGTGGGTCCAAGCGGGTCCGGAGCGGGACGCTGACCATCAGGTTCGCCCCCGACGGCGAGAGCCAACTGCGACCGCGCCGGCCGCGGCCGGCGGTCTGCAGGTCCGCGACAACCGCCAGGCCGTCGCCTCCCGGCTCCCGCAGCACTTCCCGGGCGCGGTCGTTGGTGGAACCGATCGAGGCATGGTGCTCGATCCGGCGACCGACGCGGCGCGCGACGTCCGCGGCGCCGGTCCAGTCGGCGCGATCGGTCGGATTGATCGGGAGTGATCGGTCCATGAGGCGGCTGATGGTACCCCAGGCGCCCAGGCACGAGGCCGCGGGGAGCATGGTGACGCTACACTCGGCGCCTGATGAGCCAGCCCGCCGCCCGCGAGCGCGTCTTCAGCGGGATCCAGCCGTCCGGCGCCTCGCACCTGGGCAACTACCTGGGCGCGCAGGTGAACTACGTCGCGTTGCAGGAGCGCTACGAAGCGATCTACGGGATCGTCGATCTCCACGCCATGACGACCGTCCACGACGGCGAGCAGCTCCGGCAGCTGACGCACGACATGGTGCTCGACCTGCTCGCCATCGGTCTCGACCCGGACCGATCAGCCCTCATCCGGCAGTCGGACCTGCCTGAGCACGCGGAGTTGTGCTGGATCTTCAACACGGTCGTCCCGGTGAGCTGGCTCGAGCGCAATCCAACGTACAAGGAGAAGCGCCAGGACGGGATCGACAACAGCAACGGGCTGCTCACCTACCCGGTCCTGCAGGCGGCCGACATCGTCATCTACAAGGCGACTCATGTGCCGGTCGGCAAGGACCAGGCCGCGCACCTGGAGCTCTCTCGCGAGATCGTGCGCGCCTTCAATCGGCGGTACGGCGACATCTTCCCCGAGCCGCAGGCGGTCTTCACCGATGCCCCGGTCGTGCTGGGCACCGATGGGGTGAAGAAGATGAGCAAGAGCGCCGGCAACACGATCCGCATCTTCGACGAGCCTGACGAGATCCGGCGCACGGTGATGAGCATGGTCACTGACACGCAGCGCATCAAGCGCACCGACCCCGGTCGCCCCGAGGTGTGCAACGTGTGCCAGCTGCACCGATTCTTCGGCGGCGACTACCTCCAGATCCAGGACGGCGAGCGGACCGCCCGAACCGGATGCGTTGAGACGAAGCAACTGCTCGCCGAGCGGATCATCGAGGTCTTCCGGCCGATGCGCGAGAAGCGGATCGAACTCGCGGCCTATCCTGACCACGTGGAGCAGGTGCTGGCCGCCGGCCTGACAAAGGTGCGACCGATCGTCGACGCCACCATGGCCGAAGTGCGTGCCGCCGTCGGCATCGGCCACCCGCGAGCAGGCTCCCAATGACCGGCTCTGAGCAGCTCGGCGGCATCGGCCCTCGCGAACGTCGCTGGCTCTTCTTCTTCCTGATCGTCGCGACCGCGTACGTCAGCCTGCTCCTCGCCGAGACCCTGGTCAACTTCCTGAGCGGCTTCGGCCAGATCATCCTGATCGTCTTCGGGGCATGGCTGCTGGCCTTCGTCATGTCGCCGGTGGCGCGCGCAATCGAGCGACGCCTCAACGTGCCGCAGGCGCCTTCGGTCGGTGTCGCCTACCTGCTGGCCCTTGTGGGACTCGGCATCGTTCTCTTCACCGCCGGCGGGGCGATCAGTCAGCAGCTGACCACTGCGACCGATGAGTTCCCGCAGACCGTGGTGCGCATCGAGCGAACGCTCGGCGACTACCAGACGGTGCTGGGCCTGAACCGCGCCCAGATCGACTTCGTGGAGCTCTTCCACAGCGCGCAGGACCAGTTCGGCAAGCTCTTCACCGCCATCTTCGACCAGGCCGAGGCGATCGCCGGCGCGACCCTGAACACACTCGGGTCGCTGTTCCTGATCCTGATCCTGTCTCTCTACATGCTGATGGACCGCGATCGGATTCTCGGCAAGGTCAACCGGGTGGTCCCCCGCCGCTACAGCGACGAGCTCCAGATCCTGGAGCGAAGCGTGGCCCGCGCGTTCGGCGGCTTCCTGCGGGCACAGATCATCCTGGCGTTCGTCCAGGCCGTGCTGGTCGCCGTGGTCGGCACCATCTTCGGCATCCCGTACCTGTTCCTGGTCGGCCTGCCGTCCACGCTGGCCATGCTGATCCCGTTCTTCGGCCCTCCGTTGGCGCTGCTGCCGCCCGTGCTGGCGGCGTGGATCTACACCCCCGACTCCTTCATCTTCTCGACCATCATCCTGGTCGGCGTGCAGACCGTGGTCGTCAACTGGTTGCAGCCACGCCTGATGCGCGGGGCGCTGGGGATGCACCCGATCCTGGTCCTGGTCGGCCTGCTGGTCGGGGCACAGGTGGCCGGCGTATGGGGTGCGCTGTTCGGGATTCCGATCATCGCCGTCGCAAACGTCTTCCTGAGCCTGCTGCTGCTGGGTGAGGTGCCCAACGCGGCGCTGCCCGAGCGCGAGCAGCTCAGCGATGTCGACGATGGGACGATGGTGCGTGTCGACAAGGCACAGGTCTCCGACGAGACGCATCCGCATATACACGTCCGACGCAGCCTGCGCCCCGACGGCGAGGAGCAGTTCGAGATGGTCGTCGACGAGGGCGAGGGCGAGCCCTAGTCGCGACGGGTGGCGCGTGACGCCGATTCGCCCGACCAGGCATCGCGAAGGGCCAGGTGACGGTCTCCAGCCTTGGTCCACGCCTCGTCGACGGGGACACCGAACACGCGCCTAACCAGGTCCGTTGTCAGGACCTCGCCCGGCGGCCCATCGGCGGTCACCCGCCCTCCGTCGAGGATCGCCACGCGCGGAGCGAAGGCGGCTGCCATGTTGAGGTCGTGCAGGACTGCCAGCACGGCCATGCCGCGCTGATCCCGCAGCCGCCGGATGGCCGTCAGCAGGGCCACCTGGTGCGCGAGGTCGAGGTGCAGGGTCGGCTCGTCGAGAAGCAGCAGGTCCGGCTCCTGGGCCAGCGCCATCGCCACCAGCAACCGTTGCCGCTCGCCGCCGGAGAGCTCCTCGACCCACCGCTCGGAAAGCTCGGATGCGTCGGCGTCGCGGAGTGCGCGCTCGATGGCCCGCTCATCAGCCGCGGTCGATCCGAAGAGCCGCTGCGCGTGGGGAGATCGGCCCATCGCCACCAGCTCGGCGACCCGAAATCCGCCGGGGAGGTCCACCTGCTGGGGCAGCACGGCAACCCGGCGGGCCAGTTCATCGCGCCGCCACTCGGGGAGCCTGCGACCGGCGAACGTGATGCCCCCACCGGCCGGGGCCAGCGTGCCGGCGAGGCAACGCAGGAGCGTCGTCTTGCCGCTCCCATTGGTGCCAAGCAGCGCGACCATCTCGCCGGGCGCCAGGTCGAGGTCAACGCCGCGCAGCACTTCGCGTCGTCCCCCGCCGGGCAGCGCGTACCCGGCCGACAGGGCCGCCACCGAGATGAGCGGCACGACCGTCTCCGCGGGGGCTCCAGGGCGCTCGAGGGCAATGCTCACAACAGCCCTGCCCGGACGCTGCGCGACCGGCGCAGCAGCCACAGGAAGAAGGGTGCCCCGAGCAGGGCGGTGACGATGCCGACCGGGATCCCTCCGGCCAGCCGCGCGCCGAGGTCGGCGAGGGTGAGGAGAGCGGCGCCGTACAGGGCACTGGCGGGAAGGAGGAGGCGGTGGTCGGGGCCGGTGGCCAGGCGCAGGACGTGCGGGACCACGAGTCCGACGAAGCCGATCGTTCCGGAGATGGCCACCGCTGCCGAGGTGGTGAGGGAGGCGAGCGTCGTGAGGATCAGCTTCTCGCGTTCGACATCGACGCCCAAGTGTGCGGCCTGCGCATCGCCGAGCAGCAGGACGTTGAGCCGCCGCCAGCGCACCAGGAGGAGCACGAATCCGATCCCCACCAGCGGAGCCGCGAAGGCGAGCTGCGACCACGAGGCGCCGGCGAGCGATCCCATCAGCCAGCCGAAGATCGCGCCGAGCACCCGGCCGGAGAAGAACATGAGCAGGGCAACGCCCGCGGCAAGCACCGCGGAGACGGCATACCCGGTGAGCAGCAGGGTGACCACCGGCACGCGGCCGCCGACGCGAGCGATGGCGTAGACCAGGAGGACCGTCCCGAGCCCGCCCACGAACGCGAGCAGCTGGACGACGCCGATTCCCAGCCAGGCGGTGCCGGCACCGACAGCCAGCGCGGGGACGATCAGCGGGGCGACGATCCCGAGGGTGGCGCCCAGCGACGCCCCGGCCGCCGTCCCGATGATGTACGGATCGGCCAGAGGGTTTCGCAGCAGCCCCTGGAAGACGGTCCCGGCGATCGCCAAACCGCCGCCGACCAGCATCGCGGTGAGCACCCTTGGCAGGCGAAGGTCAACGATGATCGTCTCCGCCGAGGCCGGCCAGGTGACCGGGAGGGGCAGCCCCAGCAGGCGCCGGCCCAGGATGCCAGCGGTGTCTCCCGGGTCGATCCCGACGCTGCCGGCGGTCACCGCGGCAGCCATTGCGATCAGCGCCAACACCGCCCCGAACCCGAGCACCACACCGGTCCGCGTCAGGGACGGCCCTAGCACCAGCGGTCGTGCCGCTGCTGCGGGCGTCACCACGCTCTCCGCGCGCATCGTTAGATCGGATCGAACAGATCGGGGTGGATGGCGCGGGCGAGTGCTTCGAGCCCCTCGATGATACGTGGCCCCGGCCGCGTGATCACCAGGTCGT
>JBDSIN010000227.1:0-20823 GCA_039917955.1 Candidatus Limnocylindria bacterium | reverse complement strand
GCAGATGCGCCCCGTCCGGCGCCCTCGCGCCCATCCACCGTCTCGCACGGCGGAAGGGCCGACCCGCGCTTCGCGGTCTCGGGTCCATCCCGCCTCGGCGACCGCGCCGCCGCGGATTATCACTACGTGGTGCGCGACCTGCGCAGCATCGGGATCCTGGTCGCCGGAATGGCGGTCCTGCTGATTGTGGCGGTGGTGGCCTTCGGAGCGCTCGAGATCGGGCCCCGCTAGCCGTTCCGTCGGGGCCTCTCCAGCCGCGCGCGGCGCAGGCGCTCGAGCCGCTGACCGATCTGCCCCTCCAGTCCCTGATCGGACGGCTCGTAGTAGACCCGCCCGGTGAGCTCGTCTGGCAGGTACTGCTGGTCGACGTCGCCATCGGCGAAGTCATGCGGGAACAGGTACCCCTTGCCGTAGCCGTGCTCGCGCGCGAGACGCCGATGTGATGACGGACGCAGGTGGAGCGGAACCGGCAGACGGCCGCGCTCCTGGACATCGGCCAGGGCTGCGAAGTAGCCCGCCCCGGCTCGGTTCGATTTTGGTGCCGATGCGACGTAGGCCGCCGCCTGGGCGAGCGCGTACTGGGCTTCCGGCAGGCCGATCATCTCCACCGCTTGCATGGCCGCCACCGCCACCTGCAATGCGCGCGGGTCCGCATTGCCCACGTCCTCGCTGGCGGCGATCACGATCCGGCGGGCGATGAAGGTGGGATCCTCCCCCGCCGCAACCATGCTGGCGCACCAGTACAGCGCCGCATCGGGATCGTTGCCGCGCATGCTCTTGATGAAGGCCGATGCCGTCTCGTAATGCTGGTCGCCGACGCGGTCGTACGCCAGCAGCCGCTGCTGTGCGGCCACGCCGACCTCCTCGGCCGTGAGGGTCGCCCCGTCTGCGGCGACCGACGCAGCGGCCTCGACCACGTTGAGCACCTGGCGCGCATCACCGCCGGAGATGTCGACCACAACGGCCAACGCGTCGTCGGCCAATCCCACCCGCCCCGCGAGCCCGCGCTCATCTGCGATCGCTCGTCGCGCAATCTCGCCTAACTCCTCGGTCCCGAGCGGCTCGAGCCGGTAGACCCGCAGACGCGACAGCAGCGGCGAGTTGATCTCGTAGTAGGGGTTCTCGGTCGTGGCGCCGATCAACACGATCGTGCCGTCCTCGACGTGCGGCAGCAGGGCGTCCTGCTGGCCCTTGTTGAACCGATGCAGTTCATCGATGAAGACCACGGTCCGGCCGCCCGCGTTGCGCACCGCCTTGGCGTCGGCGACGAGCTGGCGGATGTCGGCCACGCCGCTGGTCACAGCCGAGATGGAGCGCCACTGTCCGCCGAAGCGGTCCGCCACCAATCGGGCAAGCGTGGTCTTGCCGCTCCCCGGCGGTCCCCAGAGCACCATCGAGGGCAGGTAGCCCGGGCGCGCAACGCGGGTCAGCGCGCCGTCGGGGCCGACCAGGTGCGCCTGGCCGACGAACTCCTCCAGCGACCGGGGACGCATGCGCGCGGCCAGCGGCGCGCCCGGCGCGGGGGCGTCGCCGAACATCGGTTCGCTGACCTCAGGCGGCCGTCGCGGCATCGGTCTCCTCCATTCCCCGATTATGATGCGGAGCATGAAGCAGAACCTCCGCGTTCCGGGTCCAACGCCACTCCCCGACGAGTCCCTCGCGGCGCAATCGGCGCCGATGATTGATCACCGCGGAAGCGAGTTCGAGACCCTGCTGCGGGAGATCAGCACAGGCATCGCGGGCCTCATCGGTACCGATGACGAGGTCCTGCTGCTGACCGGATCCGGATCGGGGGCGCTCGAGGCGGCGGTGGTCAACACGCTCTCGCCCGGTGACCGGGTGCTGGCGGTGACGATCGGTTCCTTCGGCGACCGCTTCGCGAAGATCGCCGAGGCCTTCGGCGCCAACGTCGATCGGTTCGAGATCGAGTGGGGCCTGGCCGCCGAGCCCGCGGCGCTCGCCGCCCATCTGGCGGCCAACCCGGCCTACCGGGCGATTCTGCTCACCCATAACGAGACCTCGACCGGCGTCACAAACCCGATCCGCGAGCTGGCGGCCGTTGCCCACGCCGCGCGCGACGAGCCGCTCATCCTGGTGGACGGCATCAGTGGCCTCGGCGCCATGCCGTTCGAGATGGACGCGTGGGGCATCGACATGGTGGTGAGCGCCAGCCAGAAGGCATGGATGGCGTCGCCGGGGATGGCCATCGCGGCGGTCGGCGAACGCGCGCGCGCCGCCGAAGGCAAGGCGCTCATGCCGCGCTTCTACTGGGACTTCGCCGAGGCGCGGCGCTGGGCGGTGAAAGGCCAGACCCCATGGACGCCCGCGGTGAGCGTGCTCTACGGCCTGCGGGTCGGGGTACGACGCCTGCTCGAGGAGGGGCGCGAACGGACCTGGGCGCGCCATGCCGCCGTCGCGGGGGGCGTGCAGGCGGGACTTGAGTCGCTCGGCCTGCGCTTGCTGGCCGCAGCTGAGCGCCGATCCCATACCGTTACCGCCGCCAGGCTGCCCGATGAACTCGAATGGGCCCCGTTCAATGCCGCCATGCGCGCGAAGGGACTCATCGTCGCCGGCGGCCAGGGCAAGCTCGCCGGTCGCATCCTGCGCTTCGGCCACATGGGCGATGTCGGCATCGACGAGATGGCCGAGGCGATCCGGGTGATGGGCGAGACGCTCACCGCGTTCGGACATCCCGCCAACCCCACCGGCTCGGTCGAGGCCGCCCACGCCGCATACAGCGCGAGCCTCGCCGGAGCGAGCGGCTGACGCGACTGCGGAGCTAGTCGGGCCGGCGCCGGCCGAAGAAGACCCGGGCTCGACGCCGTACGGCCAGCCAGGCGATCGGGAGCTTCAGCTTCGCCCAGGCGCGCTCGATCCGGGTGACCGCCTCACCGGAGATGGAACGCCCCGAGTAGGCCTGCCAGACCTTGCCGTCGGCGATGGCGTGGATCTCGACGCGCTGTCGCGGAAGCTGCTCTTCCAGCCAACCCGCGTACTCGTAGACCGTCTCCGAGGCGCGCTGCGCGACTCCGGCGCGGTCACCGGCCAGCGCCAGCCGCTGCCACTGCCGGTCACCTGGCGCGAGGAAGGTGAAGCGATGGCGAGCACGGAAGAGCCGCCAGCCGATGAGCGCCACGATCAGGGCCAGGATGAGCACGATCACCAGCGCGTTGCCCTGCGTGACCTCCTCGTTCGGCTTCTGCTCGCCGGGCCGGAAGCCGCCCTCCACCGGCTCGAAGGACGGCAGGTTCGAGATGATGCCTGGATCGAGTCCCTCTTCGAACTCACCGAAGGGATCCACGCCCCCGCCAGTACCGACCGGCGGCACGACCGACCCGCCGGAGAGACGCACGACCGGGTCGATCGACTTGGTCGCCTCGAAGATCTGCCAGCCGTACCCGGGGAAGTAGAGCTCGGCCCACAGGTGTGCGTTTCGCTCGCGGTACTCGTAGACCCCCTGCTCGATGCGGTCACCCGGGGCGTAGCCGACCGCCACCCGGGCGGGGATGCCGAGCGATCGCGCCATCATCGCCATCGTGGTGGCGTAGTACTCGCAGTACCCGACCTGCCCGTTCTCGGTATCGAACAGGAAGAAGTCGACCAGGTCCTGATCCGGGTCCTCCGGGAGGGGGGCTCGCGTGGCGTAGGTGAACCGCGGGTCGCGTTGCAGGTAGGCGGCCAGGGCTTTGGCCTGGTGGTAGGGGTCGGAGGCGCTCGCCGATGCGGCCAATGACTTGGCCAGGTCGCGCGTACGCTGCGTGATCCCATCGGTGCCCAGGTAGGTCGCCAGCACGGCTGCCGGGTATGCGTCGCCCGCGCCGGCGAGCTCGGCTTCGGTGGCCCGCGAGATGGCGACGGTGATCTGCCAGCCGGTCCCCACCTCGAGCGGGACGCCCGATTCCAGCCCTCCCAGCAGTGGCAAACCGCCGGGCTCCTGCACGATCAGCGACGAGAACGCAGCGACCGGGTATCCCGGCGCGAAGATGTTGCGCCCGACCTCGCGTTGCAGCAGAACCGTGATCGTCTCGAGCTCAAAGGCGGTTGCCGAGAGTGGCCGTTCGGGGGTGTACGCGGGGAAGACGGGGTCGCCCGGCGCCACGCGCCGTTCCTGTCCCGGGGTCCGAACCCACCCGCGGCCGGTGTACGCGTCGTAGGTGATGGTGCGCATGTAGTACGGGCGCTGCTCCGCGACGGTCATCACCGCCTCGTCTCCGCTGGCCCAGGTGCCGCGGATGACGAATGAGCCCCCGAACTCGGTGCCGCGGATTCGGGAGTCGGGGTTGGAGAGGCCCCCGAACACGCCATCGAGGCCGTCGCGCACATCTCCCCATGCGCCCTGCAGCCCCTGCCACACGTTTGTCAGCGGCGCGGCCACCGCGACCGTGGTCAGGACCCAGGCGAGCGCGATGCTGCCGGCGATGAAGGTGACGCCGGTGCGCATGATCTGGGTCGGCACCTCGGAGTTCTCGGTGACGCGGCGCTGCTGCCAGTTCTCCTCGCGGCTGATGAGCGCCACGCGCAGCCACAGCAGCAGGGCCGCGAGCGAGAAGAGAACGATGTAGCCGAACAGGTCGGCGAAGGTGGCGGACATGTTGGCCACCAGGGCCGCGCCAACCAGCAGGATGGCGTCCAGCACGCGGTGGTAGCGGTACAGGGTCCACGCGGCGATGAAGGCGGTCACCCAGGTGAGGACGCCGAGTCCGATCGCGTACGGCGAGACCTCTGACGGATAGCCCGCGTCGAGCACGATCCGGATCCAACCGATCGCGTCGCTGCGCAGGGCCATCAACCGTTCGACCTGCGACAGATCGGTGAAGTACTCCCCGCCGATCGTCCAGAGCACGATTCCGGTGCCCAACATGGCGGCCAACGGCAGGACGATCGCCACCGACAGCCGCGAGAGCCCGAACAGCGCCCCGGCGACCACCGCCCAGAGGGCCACCGCGTTGAGGAAGTCGAGACGGTCAAACCAATCTGCTCGCTGCACCGACCAGCCGAAACTGAGAACCATCACGAACAGCAGCGCCAGGCTAAGCCAACCCTCGCGCGGCTTCAGGTAGCGCCGCACCACCTCAGGCGTGCGCACGTGCCCGCTCCCTCGGGGTCGGAGCGCGACGCGCCGAGCGTCCGCCGAGTGCGGCCCCCAGGTCGTCGCCGGCGCCCACCAGGTGATATTCGATCGCGTATTCGGCCAGCGCATGGCGGACCGCGGCGAGCTCAGCGGCATGCTCGTTGGGATCGGCACCGGCGAAGCTCCACCGGTCGAGCAGCACGACCACCACCGCGATGCCGCGGCGCCGCAACGAGGCCAGGGCACGCACCCAGTCGCGCTCGGTCGACCCCGTCACGATGCCGAGGGTCATCCCCCGGCGCAGTTGGGTGATGGTGCCGGAGACCATCTCAGCCAGCGGAACCGCTCCATCCGGCTGCACGTTGGCGAGCAGGTTGAGCACCTTCTGCTCCTGCCGGGTGCCGCGGTCGGGCGTGAAGTGCTGCTGGCGCCGTGCGGAGACGGTGATCCCGACTGCACGGTTCTCGCCGAGCGTCTGGACCGCGATGGAGGCGGCCGCGCTGACCGCCGTCTCGACCGATGCGTCCGCCCCGGTGCCGGCATGCGCCGAGCGCTCCAGATCGAGCAGCAGCCACAGGTCCGCGGTCTGCTCGAGGTCGAATTCCTTGACGTGCAGCTCGCCGTGGCGCACCGAACTCAGCCAGTGAATCCGGTTGTAGGGATCGCCGTACACGTACGGTCGGACCGTGCTGACCAGAGGGGAGGACGCCTCGTACCGTCGTCGAGACGGCGTGGTTCCGTCAACCGGCGACGGGGGCAGCCGCCAGTTGGGCAGCTCAACGACCTTCGGGAAGACGACGATCGATGTCGGCCGTCCGACGACCATCTCGGTGGTGAACAGGCCGAACGGGTCGCCGGTGCGAACGCGCAGGGCCCCGAGGCGGAAGCTGCCGCGACGAAGCAGCGTGACCTTGGCCAGCCACTGGCGGCTTCCGTTGGCGCGGACCCCTATCGCCCGTCCGGGGAGCGGAGCAGGCAGGGTCGAATCGTTCGACAGCTCGACCCACGGCTTGCTCCAGCCGGAACCGTTATCGACCCGGTAGACCGCTTCGAGCACGTCCCCCACCTGGGCGCGCGGGTTCAGGACGTGGTATCCGGCGCGCATGCCGCGCAGGCCGCGACGCGCGTACCACCAGGAACCGGCCAGCAGGATCCCGAGCAGGTAGACCAGGAAGAAGAGGAAGCTGATCCCGGTGCTGAAGGCGGCGACCACGAGGGCCGTGCCGAAGAAGGTGAGGCGGAGCTGGCGCGACAGGCCCATGGCCGTGTGCTACCGCGGGCCGACGGTCGCGCTGCTGCTCGGCTCGCCGATCGGGACCTGGGCGACAACTTCTCGAACGATCGAGTCGGGATCGACTTCGCGGAGTGACGCCTGGCTCTTCACGATGAGCCGGTGCGCCAGCACCGGCACCGCGAGTGTCTTGACGTCGTCGGGGATCACGTAATCGCGCCCGTCCAGTGCGGCCAGCGCCTGGCCGGCGCGGTACAGGTTGATCGAGCCGCGCGGCGATGCGCCGAGGTAGACGTCAGGGTGCTCACGGGTCGCGGTCACCAGGCGGACGATGTACTCCGCCACCGCCTGCTCGACATAGACCTCCTTGATGGCAGCCTGCATCTGCCGCAGTTCGTCGAGGTCGAGCACCTGGCTGAGCTCATCGATCGGGTGGCGGCGCTTCTGCTCGTCAAGAATGACGATCTCCTCCATCGCCTTCGGGTAGCCGAGCCGCAGCCGAAGCATGAAGCGGTCGAGTTGCGCCTCGGGAAGCGCGAAGGTGCCCTCGTACTCGATCGGGTTCTGCGTGGCGATCACCAGGAACGGCGAGGGCATCGGGTGGCTGACCCCGTCGATCGTCGCCTGGCGCTCCTCCATGCACTCGAGCAACGCGCTCTGCGTCTTCGGTGTGGCGCGGTTGATCTCGTCGGCAAGCACGACCTGGGCCATGATCGGTCCAGGGCGGAACTCGAACTCGGCCGTCTTCTGGTTGAAGATCGAGAGGCCGGTCACGTCGGACGGGAGAAGGTCTGGGGTGAACTGGATGCGTCGGAAACTGCAGCCGATGCTCCGGCTGATCGCCTTGGCCAGCATCGTCTTCCCGACGCCTGGGACGTCCTCGATCAGAATGTGCCCCTCACACAGGAGGGCGACGAGCGCCATCCGCACCTCGACATGCTTGCCGATGATCACGCGCTCGACGCTGGCGGCGACGCGCTCGGCGGAGTCCTGGACGCTCTTCAATGTCTCCATCCCTATCCTGGGCGGACCGATTTGGGCTCCCTCTCGCCCACAATACCCCAGCCAGAGCGGAACGGGTTCATCGGGTGGATCCGGTTACGCTCGTTCAGCCGCCCGCGAGTAAGCGCAGCCATTCCGCCATCACCGCTCCGCCGATCGGCGCAGCGGCGCCGGAGCCGGCGCCACCACCCTCGACGATCACTGCCACCGCGATGCTCGGCTGAGCCCCGTCCTGCCCGGGCGCGAAGCCGATGAACCAGGCGTGGGGGGCTACCTCGGGGCCGCGCTCGGCGGTCCCGGTCTTGCCGGCGGTCAGCACACCACTGATGCCGTAGCGCGCGACCGAGCCCGCCCCGGCGTACACCTGGCCGATCAGGCCGTGCACAGCGTCGACCATCGCTGCGCGCAGCTGACCCGCTGCCGTGGACGAGATCGCGCGACGTCCGCTCCCCCCGCCATAGGTCTCCATCACCGCCTCGCTCGGCCCGGCCACTGGATCAGTCGCATGAGCGCGCAGGTCGCGCACCACGAAGGGGTCCGGAACGATCCCGTCGTTTGCGACGGCCGCGACGAGCAGCACCATCTGCAACGGCGTCACATCGACCCTGGCCTGACCGAACGCCGCGCTCGCGAGTTCAACCCGGTCGGAGAACGGGGCGCACCCACCGTCGGCGCGGGCGCTGACATATGAGGCGTCCACCGCGAGCGCGCGACTTGCGCTGCCGAGGGTGAGCGGGGCACAGAAGCCGAAACGTCGCGCGTATTCGATGAACCGGTCAGCACCGACATCGAGCCCAACGTGCGCGAAGAAGATGTTGCTCGACACCTGGAGCGCCTGCGAGAGCGGCCACAGCGCAGGCTGCAGCGACCCGAGATCGTGTTCACGGATGGTGAAGCCGGAGACGACGAATCCGTCAACTTCCTGTTGCGGCTGATCGGGATAGGTTGTCTGCGGCGTGATCACGCCGGCGTCGAGGGCCGCGGCCGCGGTCAGCACCTTGAGGATCGACCCGGGCGTGTAGTGGCCCTGGCGAGTGCGATCCAGAAGCGGATCACCCGGAGTGCCCGCGACAAGCGCCCATGGGCCAGCGGCCGTCTCGGGGTCTCCGGAAAAGCCGGTGGCGTCGAAGGTCGGCGAGGAGGCCAACGCCAGGATGGCGCCCGTCCGGGGGTCGATCGCCACGACGGCTCCGGGCACGCCTCCGAGTTGCGCCGTGGCGAAATCCTGCAGCCGCCGGTCGATCGTCAGGGTCACGTCGCGAGGCGCCGCTCGGCGGTCGAGGACGTCGTTCAACAGGTCATTGAGTGGGTTCGGGTCGCTGCGCCCGGTGAGCAGGTCGTCCCACGCTCTCTCGACCCCGGTCGCCCCGTAGCGCAGGCTCGCGTACCCGATGACCTGACTGAAGGCGGGGTCCGCGTAGGTGCGGCGGCTGATGCCGTCGATCACCGTGCTCGACGCCAGCAGCTGCCCCTGCGCATCGAAGATCGAACCGCGCGGCGCGCTGCGGCGGGCCGCGATCACCTGTGGGTTGTCCTGGCGATCGGCGAGGCCCGGCGCCTCCCAGATCTGCCACCAGGCCAGGCTGCCGGCCGTGACCGCGAAGGCAAGCACCAGGTAGAAGCCGAGCCGCCTGATGTTGGTGACAATCATGGCCCTCGCCCCTCCGCCGCCGCATCGAGCGCCGAGCGGTGGCTGACCGCCAGGAGCAGGCCGACAATCACGAAACTGGCCAGCAGGCTCGACCCGCCGTAGCTGACGAACGGGAAGGTGATACCGGTCAGCGGGACGAGCTTCAGGTTGCCTGCCACGATGATCAGCGTCTGGAGTCCGAGGCTGACGGTGAGGCCGACTGCGAGCATGGAGCTGAAATCGTCGCGTGCCAGCATCGCGGTGCGCAGCCCGCGGAAGACCAGCACGAGGGCCAGTCCCAGGAGCGCCGTCGCACCCAGGAGTCCGAGCTCCTCCGCGATCCCGGCAAATATGAAGTCGGTCGGCAGCGCGGGTATCGGGAGCCGCCCAGAGACACTCGGCAGCCCCTGGCCGAGCCCCTCGCCGAAGAGCCCGCCCCGGCCGAAGGCATACAGCGCCTGGACAGTCTGGTAGCCGGACCCACTCGGATCGACGAACGGATCGATCCAGTTGTCCACGCGGACCCGCACGTGGCCAAAGAGCTGGTAGGCGACGAAGGCCCCGCCGACGAAGAGCAGGATCCCCATCAGGACGTAGCTGCGCCGACCGGTCGCCACGAACAACATGGTCAGGAAGATGCCGAGGAAGAGCAGCGCCGTGCCCAGGTCGCGGCTGATCACCACGATCAGCATGACCATCACGAAGATGGCCAGCATCGGCAGCAGGTACGGCAGCGGCGGAACCCGGATCGGCCCGATGCGCACCGTGGCGCCGGCGAGGAGCGCGCGCTTCTCGGCAAGGTAGCCGGCGATGAAGATGACCAGCACGATCTTGATCGCCTCGCCCGGCTGGAAGCCGATCGGCCCGAGGTAGAGCCACAGCCGCGCCCCGTTCACCTCGCGACCGAACAGGAAGGTGAGCAGGAGGAGGAGGCCGCCGCCGAGCGCCCAGGTGTACTTGTAATGACGCAGGATCCCGTCGTCCCGGAAGAGGACGGCAACCGCAACCATGGCCGTCACCCCGACGACGAACCAGAGCAACTGGGTCGTCGCCATCCCCATCTCGACCCCGAACAGGTCCATCCCGAGTTGGGACTGCGGCAGCCGGTTCAGCATCACGAAACCGACCGCACCGATCGCCGCGGCGGCCGGGAGCAGGAGTTGGTCGCCGCGGTTCCCCGCCACTCGCAGGGCGAGATGGCCACCGAAGATGATCGCCACGTAGCCGATTGCCAGCCCCATCGGTCCCGGATCGAGCGTCCCAGTCTCGGCGATGTGGGTGACGGCGAACCCAAGCGGGACCAGCAGGGCCAGGGGGAGCAGCATCTGCAGCTCGACGGGACGCCGAACCGCGCGCATCAGCGCTCGAGCCGCATCCGGACCCGGCCGATCATCAGCTCGTCACCGAACGACAGGGCGACCGGCCGCTCCACTCGGTGACCGTTGACGTAGGTCCCGTTCGTGCTCCCCAGGTCCTCGATGAACCAGCTGCGGCCCCGGAAGGTGAGCATGGCGTGGCTGCCGCTGACGAAGTCGTCCTCGACGTAGACCGTGCTGTTCACGTTGCGGCCGATCGAATTGATCGGCCCGAGCGCGATGTTGCGACCAGCCACCGGCTCGTCGTTGGGCGACTCCACCACGGCGAGGCGCCCGATGCCGGATTGGCTGGCCTCCTGGGTCATCTCGGCGCTGCGCAGGTCGCGCAGCAGCGAACGGACGAAGCCAAAGAGGAGCAGATAGAGGATGACCAGGAAGCCGAGTTGCATGACGAGCAGCAGGATCCGCAGGATCTCGCCGGTCATCCGCGCACCTGGAACTCGATCTGGGTCGCACCGATCTGGATCAGGTCGCCCGGGCCGAGGGCGATCTCGCCCACCGGCTGGCCATTGACCGACGAACCGTTGCGGCTCCCGAGATCGGCAAAGCTGTATGCGCCGTGCTGGAGTTTGAGCTGGCAGTGGTGCCGGCTCACCTGTGCGTCGTCCACGATCACATCGTTGTCGCTGGCCCTGCCGATCCCGATCAGTGCCGCCCCGAGGTCGAATTGCACCGGTGCCGCCCCCTCGGTGCAAACCAGCAGGTAGGCCCGCGCCGCCGACTCGGGTGGCGCGACCTCGTGGCCGGGGCGCGCAAAGATGACCGTGTCACCCGATGCCGGAGCGGGTCGTTTGAGCGTCACTCGCTCACCTGAGTCATCGGTGACGCTGGCGGCAACCCGGATGTCGCCACGTGGTACGGCGGGATCAGCCGTGATCTGCACGGTCGGGCGCGTGACCAGGTGGTAGCGGGCGCGCCGGGCTCGCGCCATCACTCCGTGGGCAAGGTCATCTTCGAGGGAGGCGCGATACGACTCAAAGGTCGCATAGTCGGCCGGGTTCAGGTGCAGCTCATAACGATTCGGCACGATGACGCCGGCTTCGCCGAATGTCTTGGTGGTGTCCATGGCGCGCTCGATGCGCTTCGCCAGCGAGACCGGCTGCAGCGACGCGCCGAGGCGTCCGGCCGGAGCCTCGAAGAGGCGCTCCAGGAACGCTTCGAGGCGCGAGAAGATGCCCACTGGTCGATGCTAGCACGGGCCGCCGCCGACCCGGCTGAGTCCGCATGGCGTGGAGTACGAACGGCGCGCGACGCGGTACCAATGTGACTGTGGGGTCCCGCGACGGTCACTTTGTATACTTGGCGCCCCTGTACAGGTACCAGGTTCAACCGATATCACCATGCCCGACGCACTGACCGAATCCTTCTGCGAACGATGCGGGACTCGCTATGAGTTCGCCGCGCCGACCGAGCTTTCCCCGATGCGCCGAACGCGCGGACTTATCAGCGGGCTGAAGAACTACATCCTCAGCCAGGACGCCCTGAGCGACTCGGTCGGCGACGCCATGCGATCACAGGAACAGCTGCTGGCCGAGAAGCAGCTCGAGGCCTTCCACGCCTCGTTCAACTTCTGCATCGACTGCCGCCAATACACCTGTCTGAACTGCTGGCACGACGACGCCGGCCGCTGCCAGAGCTGCGTACCGATGCCGGGCGCGCCGACGCTCGAGGAGCGATTCGCGATCGCCACCGCCATCGCGTCGGTCGACACGCTGGAACTTGTCGCGGCGGCTCCGGGAGTCTGGCCAGCATCGGACCTCGAGCCCGAGCCGGTGGTGGTGGCCGAGGTCGAGGCTGAGCCCGAGCCGGTGGTGGTGGCCGAGGTCGAGGTCGAGGCTGAGCCCGAGCCGGTGGTGGTGACCGAGGTCGAGGTCGAGGCTGAGCCCGAGCCGGTGGTGGTGGCCGAGGTCGAGCCCGAGGTCGAGCCCGAGGTCGAGCCCGAGGTCGAGCCGGTGGTCGTGGCCGAGGTCGAGCCCGAGGTCGAGCCCGAGGTCGAGCCGGTGGTCGTGGCCGAGGTCGAGCCCGAGCCGATCGCCGAGCCGACCCAGATTCCGTATCTGCCGATCCCGCCGATCTCTGACACGTTCTTCCACCGACCGGCTCCGGAACCCGTCTCCCAGCCGCTGGCCGCTGCGGCCGACGACGCCGAAACCGCGGCGCGGCGCGCACAACTCGATCTGCTCGGCCTGGGCGATCCTGGCCTCGGCCCGGTGACGCCGACACGCAACGTCCTTGCGTACCGCTCGAGCGGCGCTCCCGCCCCGGCCACGCTGCGTTCAGCGAGTACTCACGACGGTGCGTTCTGGGACGCGTCTGCGCGCGAAGTCGCCGGGGCGGTCAGCGGGATCGGCGTTCGGACCTGTGCCCACTGCGAACTGTCGCTGTCGGCGACGGCGCGCTTCTGCCGCCGCTGCGGGACACCGCAGGCGCAGTCCGCCTAGGAGCCTTCGGCCTTCGGCTTGGACTCGCTGCTCGGCGGCGGCGTGCTGGAGCTGCCCGAATCGCCTGACGAGGGTCCACCGCTCGATCCGGCCTCCGCCGAGGCAGGCTTGGGCCGGTTCACGCCGGGAACCGATGCCGATCCGGAGGAGCGGGAATCGGTCTTGTAGAAGCCGCTCCCCTTGAAGATGATCCCGGCCGCGTGAACGATGCGACGCAGCGGGCCACCGCACGCCGGACAGGCGGTCGGTCCCTCCTCGAGCATCGAGTGGACCACTTCGGTGATGACGCCGCAGCTGCGGCACTGGTAGTCGTAGGTCGGCACGGCTCAATCACTCCACCGCTGGGCGGAGACCTCGGAACGGCTGAAGATCACCCTGGGACGGACCGGCCGGTCCGCTCGCGCATGATGGCAGCCGGACCCCATTTGGCGCAACGCCCCGACAACGACCCGGTCACGCTTGGGAGGTGCGAACTCCAAGGGCAGAGAGCCAACTGCGTCGGGGGGCTGCCACCTGGACTTCGCCAGCTCCGGTGACGATCCGGGCGATCCGGTGGAGATCGGTGCTGATCTTCTCCTTCGGGTAGCGCAGGACGAGGGGGTTTCCCTCGTTGGCGGCGGCGACGGCCTTCGGCCCGTTGGAGACGACTGTGGCAGACACCGGCAGTCCCAGGACCGATGAGATGTCGGCTTCGGACACGCCGTGGTTGGCCCGGTTGACGATCACCTTCACCGAGTCGCGCAAGCCGATCTCACCAGCCAGGGAGAGGAACTGCGCGGCATTGCGCAGCGGTCCGACCTCGGGGGTCACGACCAGGAGGATCTCACGCGAGACCGCGAGCATGGCCATGGTGCGGTCGTCGTAGCTCGGATGGTTGTCGATCACCACGTACGAGTAGTGTGAGCGCGCCCACTTCACCGCAGCCAGCAGCAGGTCCACCCCGACCCGCTCCGAGTCAGCTGGCTCATTGCCCCAGGTGAGCACGTGGACGCCGCTGGCACCATGTACAGACGTGATCGTCTCAAAAGCGGAGTCGGTCCACTCGTCGGCCCCGGAGTCCGCCAGATCGGCCAGGCCCATGCGGTACGGCGCATCAAGGACGGAGGTCACATTCCCCACCCCGACGTCAGCGTCGACGAGGAGGACGCTCGATCGCGTCTGCTCGCGCAGCGCGACGGCAAGGTTCACCGCGACGGTCGTCTTGCCGACACCGCCCTTGGGCGAGAAGAGGCTTACCACGTGCCCCTCACCAACGGTGGACTGATCGGTCGATCCGGTCTGGACGGCGGGCGCGTGGCCTCCGCGGATCATCAGCGCCTGCAGGCGATACACGACGGCGTCGGCCGGTGTCGGCTTGATGGCGTACTCGTCACGCATCGCGCTCCCGGAGTCATTGGTCGCCCACTCGGGCAGCTCATCACCGATCAGCAGGATGGTGGGCACCGGGTGGTCGCCGTGCAGGCCCGCGTACGCGTCTTCGGCTTCGGCGGCATCGCAGTCGATGACAGCCAGCAGCGGCGCGTGGTCGGTGCCAGGGGTCGTGGCGGCGGTGAGATCGAAGGAGACCTCGAATCCGGCGGCCTCGAGGGCCCCACGGTAGCGCCAGGCGTCATCGCCGAGGGCAAGAAGGACAGTCGGTCGCTCCACAGATATCCCTTCCGGTGCGGTAGTGTGCGGTGACGAGTGGCACCACTATCCGGCCGAGCAGGGACCATCGCAATGGGACTGGAGCCTATGTAGCGCCGCCGAAGGTACCGGGGTCAGCGGCGGGCCCGCATGCCGCACTTCGGACAGTAGAAACTGCCCGCACCGACTTCGAAGCCGCAGTGTTGGCAGACGGGGCCTCCGCGCTCGCCGATCGTGGCTCGGCGCGCCGACGACGCCGCCGCGCCGAGCACCAGTCCGGTCGCCAGCACCTGCTGATACAGGGAGCTGAGAAGTCGCTGACTGACGCGCTCGGTGTCGCCGCGCAGCCCCTTGCCGCCCCAGCCGACGACGGCGCGCACGATCAGGTCACCCGAGAGCTCGTCCCAGTGGCTGGCAAGCCCGCCCACGATGGCGGTGTAGTCCGGATAGCCGTTGGTGAGCAGATCGCCGTGCAGCAGCGCGCAGATCAGGCCATCGACCGTCATGTCCACTGCGTCGGTTGACTCGAGCACGAACAGGGCGTGGCGGCCGATCGGCCCGATCGCGCCGCGCGCGACGATCCACTGCTGCATCTCGTGCAGCCGTTCCGCATTCGGGGACGCCCCCGCGTATTCATGCCGCAACGCGTCCACGACTTCGACCGGACTGATGGCAAGCGGCTCCACCACCGACACCAGGGTCGTAGCGAGCGTCGGCCCGGCGGCCAGACGCAGCCCATCGCTCGAGCGCGCCAGGTAGTTGAGCTTCAGCGAGAACTGTTGGGCCGTGACCTCCTCGAGCGCCGGCGTGGGCGGCGGCGGCGGTGCGACCTCGGTCTTCTTGCGCCTCAGAAACGACATGGGAGAACCCCTCAATGGACAGCCGGCCGATTCTAACAGCGTGTCGGTGCGTTCCCGTGGTAGCCCAAGCGGGCCCCACCCACGGCGCCCCTGATCAGTCTCCGACCAGGTGTCGCAGCTCCGCCTCCAGATCGGCCAACCGGTTCCGCTCGCGCTGCACCACCTCAGCGGGAGCCCGCTCCGTGAATTCACCGGAGAGCAGGGTCCGCAACCGAGCAATCCCCCGACGCAGGTGCGCCTCGCTCTCCGAGCGCGCCGCTGCGGTGCGCTCGTCGGCGGTCGGGTCGCTCCCCGCCCACGCCGCCGCAGCGGGCGTTGATGCGACACCCGTCGGACGGCCGCGGTCATCGCCCGTGTCGCGCAGTTCGATCGGGCGGACGCGGGCCAGCGCTTCGAGGTACGCGACGCTGCCCTCGATCGTCGCGTGCGCCGCGTCATCCGCCGGCACCACGGTGAGCGGCAGCCAAGTCGCTGCGGCCACGCCAGACTCGGTGCGCAGGTTCCGCACCGCGCGCACCAGTTCGGTCAGCGTCGCCATATCCGCTTCAGCGCTGCGGTCGCGTGCACCGGGCAGCGGCCAGGCGGCGCTGATCAGCAGCGGCTCGCCGCCGGTGGCCTGCGGGGAGGCCTCGTGGAGCGCCGACCAGATCTCCTCGGTGACAAAGGGGATGACCGGATGCAGCAGGCGCAGCAGGCTGGCGAGCGTCTCCGCGGCGGTCGCCCACGCGCGCGCCCGGTCGCCATCAGTCGCCGCGGGGCGTCGGAGGTCGACCTTTACGGCCTCCAGGTACCAGTCGCAGTAATCGCTCCAGGCGAACTCGTGGATCGCCCCCGCGTATCCGGACAGCTCCAGCTCGTCGAGCTGTCGAGTCGCTCGCTCGGTCGCCTCCGCCAGGCGTGAGCGGATCCAACGCTCCGGAAGGGTCGGCTCACCCGAAGGGGCGACCGGCAGTTCCGGTTGAGCGCCCAGCACGAAGCGTGCGGCGTTCCACAGCTTGTTGGTGAAGTTGCGAGCCCCGTCGAGCTTGCCCATCGTCAGGCGCTGATCGGCCCCCGGACTGGTGCCCACCGTTAGCGCGAAGCGCAACGCATCGGCGCCGATCTCGTCGATGATCTCCAGCGGATCGACCACATTGCCCTTGGTCTTGCTCATCTTCACGCCGCCATCGGCGCGCACCAGGCCGTGCAAATAGATCGTGTGGAACGGCTCGACGCCGGTGCAGAAGAGGCCGAGCATCATCATCCGGGCGACCCAGAAGAAGATGATGTCGTAGCCGGTCTCCATCACCGAGGTCGGGTAGAAGCGGCGGAAGTCGGCAGTGTCGTCCGGCCAGCCGAGCGTGGAGAAGGGCCACAGTCCGCTGCTGAACCAGGTGTCGAAGATATCGGTCTCCTGGGTCAGGTCGGTGGCCGGCCGCCGACAGGTGTCGCAGGCGTCGGGTCCCGATTCCAGTTCGGAGATCGTGATGTGCTCGTCCGAGCAGTACCAGGCGGGGATGCGGTGGCCCCACCACAGTTGCCGGCTCACCGCCCAGTCGCGGATGTTCTCCATCCAGTGCGCGTACACCTTGGCGAAGTGGTCCGGCACGATCTTGGTGCGACCTTCGCGGACCGAGGCCAGCGCACGCTCGGCCAGCGGCGCCGTGCGCACGAACCACTGCACCGAGAGACGCGGTTCGACCACCGTCCCGCATCGGTCGCAGTGGCCGATCACCATGGCGTGCGGGCGCTCACCGTCGAGATCACCCATCGCACGCAGCCGCTCGACGATGAGCGCCCTGGCCTCGTAGCGATCGAGGCCGGCGAACTCGCCGCCCTCGCCGTTGATGCGTGCCTCCTCGTCGAGGATGCTGATCGCCGGCAGGCCGTGGCGGCGGCCCGTCTCGTAGTCGTCGGCGTCGTGGGCCGGAGTGATCTTCACCGCGCCGGTGCCGAACTCGCGCTCGACCACCTCATCGGCGATGATCGGCAAGCGCCGTCCAAGGAACGGCAGAATCGCCTCGCGGCCAACCAGGTCGCGGTAGCGCTCGTCGTCGGGGTGGACGGCCACCGCCACGTCGCCGAGCAGCGTCTCCGGACGGGTGGTGGCGATCGAGATCCATCGCGCCGGGTCGGGTGACCCGTCGGGCGCGGCCAGGTGATAACGGATCTGCCACAGCGTACCGGTCTCGTCACGGGGCACCTTTTCGAGATCGCTGATGGTGGTCCGGCAGCGCGGGCACCAGTTGACCAGCGCCTCGCCGCGATACACGAGCCCCGCGTCGTGCAGGCGCTTGAACGCGGTTCGAACCGCGCGGGCACTGGTCGGGTCCATGGTGAACAGGTTGCGGGTCCAGTCGGCCGACGCTCCCAGCCGCCGCATCTGGAGGCCGATGGCGTCGCGCGTCTCGTCCATGAAGCGCCACATCCGCTCCAGGTAGCGATCGCGACCGAGCGAGACGCGGGTCTCCCCCTCTTCGGCGATGATCTTGTCGAGCACAAATTGGGCCGCGATGCTCGCGTGGTCGACCCCCGGCAGCCAGAGCGTGTCGGCGCCGCGCATGCGGTGGTAGCGGGTCATCAGGTCCTCGAGAGTCACGAACAGCGCGTGCCCGGTGTGGAGCGACCCCGTGACATTGGGGGGCGGCATGGTGATCACAAAGCGCTCAGCACCGGGGGGCGCATCGGCGGCGGGTGTGAAGGCACCGCTCGCCATCCAGCGGTCGTAGATTCCCGGCTCAACCGCTGCCGGGGCGTAGCGCGGCGACAGACCCTGCTGCTCGCTCATCATCGGTCCATCTCCTCTCGCACCAACACACGACCCGTTCGCCGAAGGACGAACGGGTCGTGGTACCACCTTCGTTCGGCGCCCGCCCGCAGCGGGAAGGCGCCCTCGCTGCCGCGTTAACGGGCGGACCCGACCGGCTCACGTGCGACCTTCGCCCTCTCGCTCCTCGGCAGGATTTCAGCCCGATCTCCCGCCGTCTCTGGTACGGCCGATGGAGGGGTACTCCTCGCGGTCAACGTCGTGGGCGGGAGTCTAGCACCCGGGCAGGCGAGCGTCAGCGGGTGCGGGCCACCTTCACGGCGACCGTGCTGCCATCCGCCTGGATCTCGGCGTCCGGCTCGATCGAGCGAACCGCGGCCAGCATATCGAAGTCGATCTCGTGATCGATGTTGAAGATGAATTCACCGGTAGAGCCGATTCCCAGTGCGACGCTGCTGATGCCGTTGGCCCTTTGGAGGGCCTGCTTGAACGATGTGATCGCTCCAAAACTGCCCAGTCCGCGCACCAGGATCGTGCTGCTTGCCGTGGCTGCGATCGTAGTGTTGGCAGCGGCTTCCGTGGCGCGCTCCTCGGCCAGCTGGACGTCCAGCTCGGCGAGGCGGTCGATCGCGACCGGCGTGCTGTCCGCTGACAGCGCGGGCGTGACCTGAGGCGGCGCGGTGGGCGCGGTGGGCGGGACTACCGGAGGAGGCGCAAGCGATCGGGCGTCATCACCTACCGAAGGCGGCGAAGGCATGCGGCGGGCTGCCGCGGCGAATGCCGCCGGGTCCTTGATGGTGGTGAGCTCGTCCATGAATGCGCCGAGGCGGCGCTCGTAGTCGGCGACCTGCGCCTGGAGCGCGGCGCGCTCGGCGTCCCGGCGAGCGTCCTGCTCAGCCAGCTCCTGGTCCAGCAACTGGCGGCGCGTGGCCACTTTTCGCGTGGCTTCGGTTCGGACACGATCGATCTCGCCGCGCTCCCAGTCGCCGATACCGGCGATCTCCGCGTCTGCGCGGGTTCGCAGCTGTGCCTGGCGTTCGACGGTACTCGCGTCGGCTCCGTCGGCGCCCGATTCGACCGCCGTCCGCAGTTCCGCAAGGGCGCGATCACGGGATGCCTCGACCACAGAGCGCATGGCCGCAACCAGGTCGGCCAGGAAGTCGGGCGTCGGCGAACCAGCGGCCGAAGGCGGCGGCGTCATCTGCTCGGGCGGGTTACTCGACACGTTCTTCTCATCCTGTTCGCTCTGATCGGTCTGTCCGTCGTCGATTGACGAGGCAGCTACAGTCTCAGCCGCCGCGTCGGCCGGCGCTTCCGTGTTGGCGCCCGCGGACGACCACGGAAGCCGGATCCCCGAAGTGCGCGGCGTCGATTGCATCTGAGGGATGTCCTTTCGTGCCAACCTTGCCCAAGGCGGGTCTGGAAGCATCCTATCGCCCCGGTGTTGCATTCAAGCAGCGGCCCGAAGGTACTCCCGGGTCGACCCACTGGTACCTGTCGGCGTAACGCAGGAAGGCTAGGCCGACTCCTCGACGCGCTCGGTCGGGCGTGGCTTCGAGCCCCGGCGGCGCGGCTCGGCGTCCTCAGTTTCGGTCAGCAGGATCGGCGGCTGGCCGTGCTCGATCGTCTCAGCCGTGATAACGACCTTCTTGATGTCGGTCCGCTCTGGAATGTCGTACATGACCTCCAGGAGGGCCTCCTCGACGATCGCGCGCAGGGCGCGCGCCCCGGTCTTGCGGTCGAGCGCCTTGTGGGCGGCGGCTTCCAGCGCCTCGGGAGTGAAGACGAGTTCGACGGAGTCGAGCGACAGGAATTTCGCGAACTGTCGGGTGACGGCGTTCTTGGGTTCGGTGAGCACCCGCACCAGGTCTTCCTTGAGCAGCGCAGCAAGACTGACCACCACCGGCAGCCGACCGACGAACTCGGGGATGAGGCCGTACTTGAGCAGATCCTCGGGCATCAGCTGGTCCATCAGACGGCGGCGCTCCTCGCGCGAACGGGAGGCCTGCGAGCCGAACCCGATCCCCCGCTTCCCGACCCGCTCTTCGACGATCTTCTCGAGCCCCTCGAAGGCGCCGCCACAGATGAACAGCACGTTGGTGGTGTCGATCTGGATGAAGTCCTGGTGGGGATGTTTGCGACCACCCTGCGGCGGAACGTTGGCAACCGTCCCCTCCAGGATCTTGAGGAGCGCCTGCTGGACGCCCTCGCCGGAGACGTCACGCGTGATCGAGGGGTTATCGGTCTTGCGGGCGATCTTGTCGATCTCGTCGATGTAGATGATCCCGCGCTGGGCGCGCTGCACGTCGAAGTCAGCTGCCTGGATGAGGCGCAGCAGGATGTTCTCGACATCCTCCCCGACGTAGCCGGCCTCGGTCAGGCTGGTGGCATCGGCGATGCAGAACGGCACGTCGAGGACCCTGGCCAGCGTCTGGGCCAGCAGGGTCTTGCCACTTCCGGTGGGTCCGACCAGCAGGACGTTGCTCTTGCCGAGCTCCACATCGTCCACGACCTGGCCGGCGTTGACACGCTTGTAGTGGTTGTAGACCGCCACCGACAGGACCTTCTTGGCCTGCTCCTGGCTGATCACGTAGGCGTCGAGCTTCTCCTTGATCCGGCGCGGCGAGGGAAGCGTCGTGAGGGCGCTCTTGGCGCGCGGCGCCTCGAGCATCTCCTCCTCGATGATCTCCTGGCAGAGGTTGATGCACTCGTCGCAGATGTAGACGCCCTGGCCCGCAATCAATTTGCGAACCTGCTCCTGGCTCTTGCCGCAGAACGAGCAGCGGTACGGGACCTTCGTCTTGCCGGTCATTGGATCGAGCATAGCACGGGCTTTCGCG
>JBDSIN010000226.1:0-2574 GCA_039917955.1 Candidatus Limnocylindria bacterium | reverse complement strand
ATCCGGGGATGGCGCCGGGCACCGGTACCCCGGAACCGGGCGGCATGCTCTCCCGCGAACTCCTCCGCGCGATCCGCCAGGTGGTGGGTGCGGTCGAACTCGTCGGGATGGACGTGGTGGAGGTCTCACCGCCGTACGACGTCAGCGAGATCACCGCGGCCGTGGCGCATCGGTGCGTCATGGAGGCGATCAGCGCGCTCGCGGCGAAGCGCCGTGACGCCGGGCTGCCCGCGCGGCCAAGCGGGCGCTGGGCGACCTAGTTCAGGACGGTGAAGCTCGCCTCGGCGGCGGGCAGTCCGTTGCGGGCGACGCGGATCCCGTAGTTCCCCAACTCGAGGCCCCCGAATCGGAAGCGGAGCCAGCCGTTGCAGCTCTCGCCGCAGTCGATGATGGTCAGCCCCACGCTCCCCTCCCCGGCGGTCGCGCCGGCCGCATTCACGATCGTCACCGAAATAACGTCGACCTCGGTGCCCTTGCGGAAGCCGATCCACACCCAGACCGCGCCGTCGCTCACCGTGGCGCCGCTCGAATCGCAGCCTGAGAAGCTCTCCGGCTGTTCGGCGCAGGGCTGCGTCTCGGCGGTGAAGCCGTCAGGGAAGATGATCGGCGAGCCGTTCCCGGGGGTCGGCTCGATGCTCGGCTCGATGCTCGGCTCGATGCTCGGCTCAAGCGTGGTGCTGGGCGTGGCCTGCTGGGTAACGAGTGCGCTGGGGGTCGGGGTGGCCTGTGCAACTCCGTCGCCGAAGACCCCCGACAGCGCGGCGCCGATGCCGACCGCCAGGATACCCAGGACCACGAACAGGCCGACCATCAGCGGCCCGATGCCGCCACCCGCGCCCCGGTCGTCGTCGTCGTAGGAGCGATACGCGGCCGGCTCGTAGCCGTGCTCATCCTCTTCCCACTGCCCCGAGGACGTCACCGATTCTTCGGCATGGCGCGGTGCCGGCGGCTCGTGCGCCGCCGGGGGCGGCGGCTGCCACGCTGGCTGGGGCGGAGGCGGTACCCAGGCCGGCTCTTCGAGCTGCGGAGCGTCGGGCTCCGTCTCAGGCTGCGTGTCGACCTCGGGCCCGGGTGCTTCAACCGGCGCTGGCGCCGGCTCCTCGGGCGGCGCCGACGGAGGTGGAGGTTCGTGGACGGGGGGAGGAGGTTCGAAGACCGGAACCGGGGGCGGTGGAGGCGGGGGGGCAGGTCGCTCGTCAAACCCCGGAGGGGTGTGGTCGATGTGCGGGACCGGGCCGCCGGCATCCGGCGGCCGTCGGATGAACTCGTCCTCCGGCTCGGGTCGGAACGGCAGGTATCCAGGCTGTCCGGCGCCGCCGCGGGCCGCATCGTCGGAATTCACGCCTCGCCGGAACAGACCTTCCCCACCGCCACGCTGCCTCAGACGCTCGTCCAGCTCATCTCGGTCCATGCCTCGAGGCCGTACGCGCGCCGACGACGGGACCGCGGCACCGCACTGCGTGCAGAACGCGGCCGGCGGCGTCGATCGGTGGCAGGTCGGGCACCGGATCTGGCCCGGTCTGGGAGTGGACATCGCCCTGCATTGTGCACGGCCATCGGCATGCGCGCCACCCCACCCTTCCCCGGGAGCCTAGGCTCCGGGGCGTTTCCACTCGCTGCCGTCGGCGAAGCGCTCGCGCTTCCAGATCGGCAGTCGCTGCTTGATCGCCTCGATCACGAAACGATTGGCCTCGTACGCCTCGGACCGATGCGCGGCGGCGGTCACGATCGCCACTGCGGCCTCGCCGATCGGCACCATGCCGACCCGGTGGACAACCGCCACCGAGCTGCCCGGCCAGCGCTGCTCGGCATCCGCTGCGATCTGGGCAAGGACGCCGGCGGCCATCTCCGGGTAGGCCTCGTACTCCAGCTCCAGCACGGTACGGCCGTCGTCCGCTGTGTCGCGAGCGCGTCCGATGAAGGTCACCACGGCGCCGTGACCGTCGCTCGCAACTTCCGCCTCGAGCGCGGCGACATCGATCGGTCCGTCGGTCAGGCCGGTCGGAGCAGCGCCTCCGCTGACCGGCGGCAGGAAGGCGACCTTGTCTCCTTCGGCCAGCAGCGTGTCCCACGCCGCATAGGCGCCCCCGCGGGCGCCGCGCACGAAGTCGCGGTGCGGCACCAGCGCCGGGTATTGGGAGGCCATCGCGTCCCACGCATCGGCCAATGAGGCTCCAGCCGGGAGCTCGAGTGCGGCGCGACCGACCGCCAGCTCGCGGAGGGTGGCGAAACAGCGAATCTCGACGCGCATCAGACCGGTACGCCGGTCAGGTAGGTGATGCTTGCCCCGGCGATCGAGCCCGCCATGACGAAGGCCAGGGCGATGTACAGCAGGCCGGTGCTCGCCTGGAGCGAGGCAGCACGACTGGCGAGGATCGCCAGGACGCTGATCACGATCGGCGCCAGCAGGCCCACGCCAAGGCGCAGCCAGGTCACCCATCCGATCGGTCCGTCGAGCGGTCCCGAGGAGACCGAGGTCACCGCGATCACGAATGCCCCGACCTGGAGCGCCAGCACGCCGACGAGGAGCCACATCATCCGGCGCAGCGGGGTCGGCGAGAGCTGCGGCGTCAC
>JBDSIN010000225.1:0-4232 GCA_039917955.1 Candidatus Limnocylindria bacterium | reverse complement strand
CGCTTCCCCCGGCGGCGAGGTTCTGCCCGACCTGCGCCGCGCCCGTGGAAACGGACCTGGACCGGAGCGAGCGCAAGCTGGCGACGATCGTCTTCGCCGACCTGGTCGGCTCCACCGAGCTTGCCGGGTCGCAGGACGCGGAGCGAACGCGCCTTCTCCTGGAGCGCTTCTACGACGCCATGGCCGAGGAGATTGATCTCGCGGGCGGGACCGTCGAGAAGTTCGCCGGGGACGCTGTCATGGCCGCGTTCGGCGCACCGGCCTCGCTGGAAGACCACGCCGAGCGGGCGCTCCATGCTGCGCTCGCCATGCAGCGACGCATGCGGGAGCTGTTCAACGAGACCCTGTCGCTCCGAATCGGCGTAAACACCGGCGAGGTGGTGGTCGGCAGGCCGCGAGAGCGAAGCTCATTCGTGACAGGCGACGCGGTCAATGTCGCCGCTCGACTGGAACAGGCTGCGCAGCCCGGGGAGATCCTGGTCGGTGATCGGACATTCGCGTCCGTGCGCGGCGCGTTCGAGTTCGACGAGCCGAAGGCGGTCCAGGCCAAGGGCAAGCCGGACGGCGTCATCGGCAGACCCCTGTTGCGGGCCCTGTCGCTCATGCGCCTGCGAGGCGTGCTCGGGCTGCATCGCTCGTTCGTGGGTCGGGACGACGAGATGCTGACGTTGCAGCGTGAGTTCGATGCGGTCGAGGCGGCGGGGACGCCGCGCCTGGTCACCATCCTCGGAGACGCCGGCGTGGGGAAATCGAGAATCGTCCGCGAGTTCTGGGAACGCCTTGGCGCTCGGCAGCCGGAGCCGCTGCGGCGCACCGGTCGCTGCCTCGCCTATGGGCAGGGGATCACGTATTGGCCCCTGGCGGAGGTGCTCAAGGAGCACCATGGGATCATGGAGAACGATCCGCCATCGGCGCTCCTGGACCGACTGGGGTCGCGCCAGATTCTCGGAATGGCTCTCGGGCTCGACGTGACCCATGGCCTCCATCCGCTTGCGGCCCGCGACCAGTTCCAGGATGCCTGGGTCGAGTTCGTGGAAGAGCTTGCCTCGGACCGCACCGTCGTCATGCTGATCGAAGACATCCACTGGGCCGAAGACCTCCTGGTGGATCTCCTGGAGCGCCTCGTCAGGCACGCCCGGCGACCACTCCTCCTGATCGTGACCGGGCGCCCTGAGCTGCTCGAGCAGCGACCGGGATGGGGAGCCCACCTTGCCGGGGCGACGGTGACCCTCGAGCCGCTCGCATCGGACGACTCCAGGCGAATGCTCACGGACCTGCTGGGCGGGGCTTTCCCATCCGGGCTGAGCGATGTGGTCGAGCGTGCCGAGGGCAACCCATTCTTCGTGGAGGAGGTGCTCGGCACGCTGATCGACCGAAACCTCCTGGAGCGGACCAACGGTTCCTGGCGGCTGGCGCCGCTTCCACAGGACTTCCACGTGCCCGACACCGTGCAGGCGGTCGTCGCGGCCCGCATCGACCTCCTCGGCGCAGCAGAGAAACAGGCGCTGCAGGCCGCCGCATTGATCGGCCGCATCTTCTGGGCCGGGCCCGTATACGAGCTGGTCGATGGCGGACCTGATCTGCGCGTGCTGGAGGCACGTGACTTCGTCCGCCGCCGTTTGGGCTCATCCATGGCCGGCGAGCGGGAGTACGCCATCAAGCACGCGCTGACCCGCGAGGTCGCCTACGACAGTCTGCCGCGATCACGGCGGGCTGGGATGCACGCGCGATTCGCCCAGTGGGTCGAGGAACGAGCCGCGTCTCCCGACGAGGTGGCGCCGATCCTCGCCCACCACTACGCCGAGGCCGTTCGACCCGAGGACGTTGATCTGGTCTGGGCCGGGCGAGAGCAGGAGTTGGCGGGGATGAGGGAGCGTGCCGTCGCCTGGCTCGGCCGCGCGGCGAAGCTGGCCATCGGCCGGATGGAGATTGACGATGCGGTGGGGCTGCTGCACCGAGCCCTTGAGCTGGAGACAGATCCGCCACGACGGGCACCGCTGTGGAAGGAGGTGGGGCGCGCGAGCGTTCTCAAGTTCGACGGCGAGGCGTTCTGGACCTCGATGCAGGAGGCGCTGGGCCTGACGGCCGATCCCGCCGAACTCGCGGACCTCTACGCTGAGTTGGCATTCCAGACCGCCACCCGACGAGGGATGTGGATGCGCCGACCGAGCTCCGAACTCATCGAGGGTTGGGTTACCAGCGCCATGGATCTTGCGGCCCCGGGATCGCGCGAACAGGCCAAAGCGTTGATCGCGACTGCCATGCTTGACCGGCGCGAACGTGTCGGAGTGGCCGAAGAAGCGTTTGCGATTGCGAATCGGATGGGGGACATCGACCTCCAATCGTCGGCCATGCAGGCGCTCGGGGGCGCTGCGCTGGCGCGTGGGGACTACAACGAGGCATACGAGTGGTTCCAACGCAACGTCACTCTGGTGGAAGGGATGAGCGACCCGGACCGTATTGCGTACGTCTATGGGGATGCCGCCGGGCTGTGGCCGTATGTCGGCAAGTTCAGGGAGGCGCGCGATATCGCAGAACGGCAGGTCGAGATGTCGAGGAGGCTGTCCGCACATCACCGACTTCACGCCGCCGCGTCCGTGGTCTTCATCGATGCCCTGGCCGGGGACTGGCAATCACTCTGCGATTACAGCGACCGGGCGGAGTCCGCTTTCGCCGCTAACCTCGCGACGCCGTGCATGCTCGGCCCACTGATGCTTCTCAGCTGCGCACGTGGGTTTGTGCACCGTGGGAATGACCGGGAAGCGCGACGCCTCCAGCAGGTCGCCACGGACCTCGGGATGGAGGGATACGACGTGTGGCTGCAGCCATCCGAGGTCGCGCTTGCCATCGCCCGGGGCGACCTGGCAACGCTCGAGCGGAAGCTTGAGGAATGGAAGCCCGATGGACTCGGCGACGTGGAGGGCCTGGTGACGTGGCTTGACGCGTTCGTCGCCCTCGATCGCAAGGCGGAGATCGAGGAGGAGGCGCCCGCGCTCGTCAAGCCCGGTACCTACCTCGAGCCGTTTGCGTTGAGGGCCCTCGGCTACGCGCGGCACGATGATGGGCTGATGACGCAGGCCATTGCTCTGTTCGATGGGTTGGGCCTCGAGTGGTTCGCGTCACAGACCCGGCAGATGCTGTCAGATGCCCGCGAGTAGGCTTGGCCGATGACCCCCTTCCCGGTATCCGTCCATCGCCAGCGCCTCGAGCGCGCCACCGCCGAGGCGGCCGAGCGCGGGATCGGCGCGCTGCTGATCACCCCATCGGCCGACTACGAGTACCTGCTCGGCTATCGCGCCCCGGCGCTCGAGCGGCTGACCTGCCTGATCCTCCCGACCGACGGCGCCCCGGCGCTCGTGCTGCCGCGACTCGAGGAGCCGCTGGCGCGCCACGCCCTGGGCCACCTCGCCGACGGCATCGAGATCATCCCCTGGGACGAGTCCGACGACCCGTTCCGCCTCGTTGGCGGCCGGCTGGGCGGTGCGCTGCGAGTGGGGCTGCAGGACCAGATGTGGTCGCGATTCGTGCTCCGGCTGCGGGCGCTGCTCGAGCCCGCCGAGCTGGTGGACGCCAGCCCGGCGATCGGCGCCGTCCGGCGCGTGAAGCAGCCCGAAGAGGTGGAGCGGCTGCGAGCGGCTGCGGCTGCCGCCGACGATGCAATGCTCGCCATCACCGCCGAGCGGCTCTCCGGACGGACCGAGGCGGAGGTGAGCCGGCGGATCAACGAGCTGCTGCTGGCCGCCGGCCACGACACGGCGGACTTCGCGATCGTCGGATCCGGGCCGAACTCCGCCAGCCCGCACCACGAGCCGGGGGCGCGCGTCATCGAGAGCGGTGACGCCATCGTGCTCGACATCGGCGGGACACGCGCCGGTTACTGCTCCGATACGACCCGTACCGCCTTCGTCGGCGACCCGCCGCCCGACTTCGCCGCCCTCTACGAGGTGCTCCGCCGTGCGCAGGCCGCAGCATGCGCATCGGTGGCCCCAGGCGTGGCCGCCGGGGAGATCGATCGCGCCGCCCGGCAGATCATCGACGAGGCGGGGTACGGGGAGCAGTTCTTCCATCGGACCGGGCACGGCATCGGCATGGAGACCCATGAGGAGCCGTACCTGTTCACCGGCAACGCCGAGCCGCTCGTGCCCGGCAACGCCTTCAGCGTGGAGCCCGGGATCTACCTGGCCGGCCAGTGGGGCGCGCGGATCGAGGACATCGTGATCTGCACCGAATCC
>JBDSIN010000224.1:0-7000 GCA_039917955.1 Candidatus Limnocylindria bacterium | reverse complement strand
GAGGCGAAGGTCACGCGCAGCATGATCAGCCACGGCTGCGTCATCGAGGGCACCGTGGAGCACAGCCTCCTGTCGCCCGGCGTACGTGTGGCGCGTGGTGCGGTGGTGCGCGACTCGATCGTCATGTTCGACACCTACATCGGTGAAGGGGCGGTGGTGGACCGCTCGATCATCGATAAGGACTGCCTGATCGGGAACGGCGCCAGGGTGGGTGAGGGGGACGACATGCGTCCGAACCGCAAGGAGCCGGAGCGGCTCTCGGCCGGCATCACGCTGGTCGGCAAGCGGGCCTTCGTCCCGTCGGGCGCCACGATCGGACGCAATTGTCGGATCGATCCCGGCGTGACCGAGGCGGATTTTGGCGGGCAGCACACGGTGGCCTCGGGCGAGACGGTGGTCCACGCTGGCTGACGCCGCTCCACCGATCGATCGCTGGCTTGCCGAGCTCGACGTCGCGATCGTCGCGTCGACCGGGGAGGCGGGGGAGGTCGTCTTCAGTCGCGACCTCGCGCTCGATGGCGAGCGACGCCGCGACCTGCAGGCCACGGTGGCATGGATCTCTGGAGTGGGCCTCTCCGTCTGGGCGTACTACGGGCCTGCGGCCGAGGTACCCAGGCGGATCTATCGGCGGATGCTCCGCGCGAACTTCGACTACCCGTTCGTCAAGTTCGCCCTGACCGATGACGACCGACCGATGCTGATGACCGAGCTGCCGGCCACCGGGCTCGATCGCGACGCGCTCGGCCAGGCGCTGGTCCGCCTGGTGGTGGTCGCCGACCGGCTGCTCGACGAGACCGCCGTGGCCGTGGCCGAGCACGGGGTGCTGCCGGACTGGTCCGGATGGGCACCACGAAATGTCGCCCTCGTGGCTGCCCATCGCGCCGAGGTCGAGGCGACGATGCCGGAGTGGCAGCCGATGCCGCCGGCTCGCCGCCGCCGCAGCCTCCTGGCACGACTGCTCGGGACGGGGCGGTGAGCGGCCAATTCGCTTTCCGGGCAGGTGATTCGCTGCTCCGGGTGCTCCTGACCTGTGGACTGCTGGGGATGGCGATGGCCGCCCTGGCGCCACGCTTCTCGCCGCTGGATGCCGCGACCGGCTACACCATGGAGACCCACGTCCGTTATGTGGTCAGCGCGGATGCACGCCAGATCGCCGTGAGTGTGGAGGTGGTCTTCACCAACACGACCCCCGACAGCGGTCGCGCTTCGAGCGGTTTCGACCAGGTCGACCTGGCCGTACACGAAGGCGCCTCACAACTCGAGGCGGAGGACGCAACCGGGCCGCTGACCGTGTCGCTGGTGACCGATGGCGTGACGCACGCATCGGTGAGCATGCGGTCCCGCGTGCGCGCCGACGCCACCGCCACCTTCGTAGTGCGCTACGTGCTGGACGATGGCTCGCCCGACGTTCACGTCCGCCCACAGGTCGTGCAATTCGCCGCGTGGGCGATCGGCACCGCTGGCGACGTCAGCATCGAGGTTCCCGCCGACTACGAGGTGCGCAGCGCCGGCCAGGAGATGACCGTCCGCGACGAGGGAGCAACGACGAGTCTGGAGAGTGGCCCGATCGCCGATCCGGCGGGATGGGCCGTGCGCATCAGCGGGGTCCGCGACCCGTCGTACGTCACCGAATCCGCCAGTGTCGCCCTTGCCAGTGGGACGGTGGACCTGCGGGTGAGCGCCTGGTCCGACGACCCAGCGTGGGGACGCCGCACGCTCGCTCTTCTGGTGGCCGCGCTTCCGATCCTCGAGGAGGCGGCCGGGCTGCCCTATCCGCGCGTCGGGCCGCTGGTCGTCCGTCAGTCGGTCGCCGATCCGAGCTCGGTGGGGGAGCCGCTGACCGCGGGCGCCGAGATCCTGGCCGCCTTTGACGAGCCAGAGTTCACCCTGCTGCACCAGGCCGCGCACCTATGGATCGACGAGCGGATGGCGGCGGACGTGTGGATCCGCGAAGGTCTGGCGTCCCACATTGCCGCGACCGCCGCTCGAGCCCTGGAGATCGATCTGCCGTACGACCCGGCACGCCGGACATCCGACCTGAAGGATGCCGCCTTTCCGCTGATCGCCTGGACCGCGGACACCGACGCCTACGGGCATGCGGCGGCCTGGGCCTTCATCGACCGGATCGGCGCGACCATCGGCGAGGGGCGGCTGCGACTGGCGCTGGCGCGCACCGCAGCCGGGCTCACCGGGTACAGTTCGGCCGACCCGGAACCTGCCGCGGTCGATGGTCGACCATTCCCGCCGACCGACTCTCGCCGCTTCCTCGATCAACTGTCCGCCGTGAGCGGGTCGGACCTGTCGGCCGCCTTTGGAGCGACCGTGTTCGGGCCCGACGCGCGCGATGAGCTTGCGTCGCGCGCCGTGGCTCGATTCGCCCTGGCCGATCTCCTCTCTGCCGCCGGCGATTGGGGAGCGCCCGAGTCCCTCCTTGGGGCGATGGCCGGCTGGCGCTTCGAAGAGGCACGAACGGAGATCAGCGAGGCGCGTGCCTGGCTGGCCGATCGGGACGCGCTGATCGTCCAGATCAGCGTCCTGGGGCTGAGCACGCCGACACGGCTGCGCGACGCCTATCGCGCCGACGGGGGTGGCCCGGACGCCCGTGCCGAACTCGACGCCGCGGAGGCGGTGGTGCAGGCGTATGCCACGGCATGGCAGCGCGCTGCGACCGAGCAGGGGCCACTGGAAGAGATCGGCCTGATGGGTGGTGTCGATCCAGACGCTCTGCTTGCCGCCGCCGCGGCGGCCTTCGGCCAGGGAGATCTGCGCGGGGCAGCCGAGGACATCGACCTAGCTTCGGTGCGACTCGACCGGGCCACCTCGGACGCGCTCCTGCGTATCAGCGCGGTCATGGTCCTGATCGGGCTGATCGGCTACGGCGCCCTCCGGATCGCCCGACGCTCTGGCGACGACGGCTACACTGCGAGCTCATGACCAGCCAGTCTCCTCGACCCGGCGATACGCCGGCGGGACCGCGCTTTCAGCCAGCCTCGGATGTTCTGTCGGGCGAGACCGCGGATGTCTATTTCAAGCGCGCGCAGCGGATTCTTGCGGCAGAGCAGATGGATCCCGTCGTCACCATGGAGATCTTTGCCCGCGAGGACGGGATCCTGTGCGGCGCCGAGGAGGCGATCTCATACCTTCGCGAGATCTTCGGGGGAGGGAAGCCGCACGACCCCGCGCCAGTGGTCGAGTCGCTCACCGATGGGGATCCGGTTGCCGCCAAGGAGGTGGTGATGCGCATCACCGCCCGCTACTCAGCCTTCGGCCTGTATGAGACGGCCATCCTCGGCATCCTCTCCCAGAGCACCGGCTGGGCCACGGCGGCTCGGCGCGTCGTGGAGGCCGCAACGCCGATCCCGGTTATCGGCTTTGGGGCCCGCCATGTCCACCCCAGCGTGGCCGATCAGATGGACTACGCGTCGGTGATCGGCGGCTGCGTCGGCGCCTCGACTCCGGCCGGCGCCCGGATGGCCGGGCTCGCGCCGACCGGCACGATGCCGCATGCCCTGATCCTCATCTTCGGGGACACCGTGCGCGCGGCGGAGGCGTTTGATCGCCACATCGACCCCGACGTGCCGCGGGTCGTGTTGGTGGACACCTTCAAGGACGAGGCCGAAGAGTCGCTGCGCGTGGCGGACGCGCTGGGCGATCGCCTGTGGGGCGTCCGGCTGGACACCCCGGCCGAGCGCGGCCGCGTCACCGCCGCACTGGTCAAGGAGGTTCGCGCCCGACTCGACCAGGCGGGACACCCGAACGTGAAGATCGTGGTGTCGGGTGGGCTGGACGTCGAGCGGATCGCCTACTTCAAGGAGGCGGGCGCTCCGGTCGACTCCTTCGCAGTCGGATCGGCCATCAGTGACGCCAGTCCGATCGATTTCACCGGCGATCTCAAGGAGATCGACGGACGACCCATCGCCAAGCGCGGCCGCATCCCCGGACGGACCGAGAACCCGCGCCTCCGACCGGTCGACCTCTCAGCCTGAGCCGCCATGGACCCCGCTGATTCCGAGTCCGCCTATGAGCTGTTCAGTCGCGGGTCGCGGATGCTTGCCCAGCGCCACCCGGGCGCAGCGGCCGTGCTGCTCGAGCGCTGTCTGGTGCTGGAGCCGGGCAAGGCGTCGATCCTCGAGGCGCTCGGCCGCGCCTACTACGATCTGGGCGACCACGCTCGAGCCGCTGAAAGCTTCGAGGCGATCGTCGAGGACAACCCGCTGGCGCACTACGCCCATTTCGGGCTCGGTCTCGCCCGCACGCGTCTGGGTGACGCCGAGGCCGGAGTGCGGCACCTGCGCATGGCCGTCTTTCTCAAGCCCGAGAACGCCGACTACCAGCGTGCGCTTCGCCGCAGCGAGGCCGCCGCCTAGCTCCCATCGAGTCGTCGCGCCAGCCACAGGATCCCAACCAGCGACTTCGCATCGGTGATCCGTCCGTGATCGATCGCGGCGAGCGCTTCGTCGAGCGTGAGCCAGGAACGCGTCAGTTCCTCGTCCTCCGGACCGTTCGCTTCGGTCGGCAGCAGCTCGCTGGCGAGGAAGAGGGTAAGCAGTTCGGTGGAGAAGCCCGGAGCGGTGTAGAAGGAGGGCCCATTCTCCCAGCTATTCGCAGCGAGGCCGCATTCTTCTGCCAGTTCGCGGCGAGCCGTCACTCCCGGGTCCTCGCCGGGATCGAGGGTGCCGGCAGGGATCTCCAGCAGGTCTGCGGAGGCTGCCGCGCGCCATTGGCTGACCATCGCCAGCCGCGCCCCGTCCCACGCCAGGATCGCTACCGCGCCGGGGTGCTCGACGATCTCGCGCGTCGCATGCCGCCCGCTGTCGAGCTCCACCTCGTCCACGCGGAGACGCAGGAGGTGTCCGCGGAACACGTGCTCGCTGCTGATCGTGCGCTCAGGCATGGGGACATCGTAATGGCAGCCGGACGTACCGCAGCCGCCTGCAGCGCCAGCCGCTAGGATCTGGACCGATGATCGTCGTCGAGGGGCTGCGCAAGGACTTCCGCCGGCTCACCGCCGTCCACGACATGAATTTCACCGTGGGCGACGGCGAGATCTTCGGGCTGCTCGGTCCAAACGGTGCTGGCAAGACAACCACCGTGCGCATGCTCGCCGGCCTGATCACGCCGAGCGCCGGGACGGCGACAGTCAACGGCCACTCGCTCGGGGAGGGGTCACAGCGGATCCGCGCGATTACCGGCATCCTGACCGAGAGCCCCGGCCTCCACGAGAAGTTGACCGCCCGCCAGAACCTGGCCTACTACGGTCGCCTGTACGGTCTGCGTGGGACGGTGCTCCGGCAGGCCGTGGACCGATATCTCGGCGTGGTGGGGATGGCTGAGCACGGCGACCGGCGCGTCGCCGGTTTCTCGAAGGGGATGCGCCAGAAGATTGCCATTGCGAGGGCGCTTCTCCACGAGCCTGAGGTGATCTACCTCGACGAGCCGACCAGCGGCCTCGACCCCTCGGCCGCCAAGACGGTCCGCGACTTCGTGGCCACGCTGCGCTCGCTCGGCCGCGCGATTGTGGTCTGCACCCACAACCTCGACGAGGCGGAGCGGCTCTGCGACCGGATCGGCATCATGCGCGGCACGCTGCTCCGCGTGGATACGCCGGCCGGTCTGCGCCGCCACGGGCGGGGCGCCACCGTGCGCGTGCAGCTCAACGGCGCGCGCGGGCCGGACTCGTTCCTCGGCCGCCTGGGCGAACTCCCCTTCGTCACCGGCGCGACCGCGCAGGAGGACACGCTCGTCGTCGAGATGGCCGATCCGCCGCGCGACACCCCCGACCTGGTGGCTGCGCTGGTCGCCGCCGGGGCACGCATCACCGGAGTGGCCGAGGAGGCTCCGACGCTGGAAGAGGCGTACCTGTCGTTGGTCGGTGAAGTGGGGGAGCGCGACTGATGCGGATCGCCTACGTCATCGCCGTCTTCGTCAAGGAATGGCGCGACCTGCTCAGCAATCGCCTGCTGCTCGGGGCGGTCGCCTTCCCGGCGCTCATCTTCGCGGCCATCCCGACCGGCCTGGTGGCATTCATCCAGGTCAACGATCTCGATCCCAATCAGCTCGGCCAGATCGAGCAGTACATTGCCAACTTCCCCAACCTGCCGCCCAAGCTCGCCGCGCAGGGATTCATCATTACCAACTTCATGGCGTACTTCCTGCTCATCCCGGCCATGGTGCCGATGGCCATCGCCTCGCAGTCGGTGATCGGCGAAAAGGTCGCCCGTTCGCTCGAGCCACAGCTGGCCACGCCGCTCGAGGTGAGCGAGCTGCTGGCCGGCAAGACGCTCGCGGCGGCCCTGCCCGCGGTGATTGCGACCTGGGGCGTCTTCGCGGGGTATGGCTATCTCAACGGCGCCATCGCCGATCCACGGCTTACCCGCCTCGTCTTCAGTGACGTATGGCTCACCGCGATGGCCACCCTGGTTCCGCTCATCTGCCTTTTCAGCGTCCTGCTCGGCATCGTGGTCTCGTCCCGCGTCAACGATCCGCGGACGGCGCAGCAGATCGGCGGCTTCGTGGTGATCCCGATCATCGCGGTGGCTGTCGCCCAGTTCTTCGGAGGGCAGGCGACCTTCTCGATGGAGCAGGTGCTGATCGGCGACCTGCTGGTCGGCGGATTGATCGGTATCACCCTGGTCATCGGCTCATGGGCCTTCGACCGGGAGTCGATCCTCACGCGCATGGCCTGACCGATGGAGGAGCCCGTCCGGTCGCCGGTATCGGTCGGCCGCTACCTGTTCGCGGCACTGGTGGGGACCGCCGTGCTGGTGGGGCTTCTCCTTGTCGCCCGCCCGCTTCTGTTCACGATGGCGCCGCCGCTCGACGACACGAACTACACGGTGGTCGCCACCTCGCAGCTGACCGATGGACCGATCGTCCGGCAGCTGCTGCTCAATGAATCCCATGGCTGGGCGGGGGAGCTGGTGCAGGGTGACCGCACGCAGATCAGCGTCATCGTCGCGCCGCGCACGATCGGTGGCTTCTCGGTGGTGAGTGCCTGGAG
>JBDSIN010000223.1:0-4084 GCA_039917955.1 Candidatus Limnocylindria bacterium | reverse complement strand
CGCCTGGCGGACGGGATCGGTGCGTGGGACAACCTGGCCAGCGATCCCGAAACCGGCGACTTCGTGATGGTGCGCACCTCGTACCCCCCGTCGGTCGCACCGTTCGGCGGAGTCGGCGTTCAGGCGGCCAACCGGGCCGAAGTAGAGGAGCTTCTTGCGAGCGTGCCCGCGCGTGGGCTGCTGGACTGGGCCCGCGTCCTGCGGGGTGCCAACGTCGAGCACGACCTCAGTCTGCCGATCGATCGGCTCTGGCTGGGACCGCTGCTGTTCGCGACGATCGCCGCCCTGCTCTTCGTTGGCCTGCGCGTCGGCTATCCGAGATTCCGGATCACCGAGACCGCAGCCCGCGGCCGGCCGATCGCGTGGGACAGGCCAGCGGGCGAGCTGCGCGTCGTCGCCAGCGGGAGAATCACCCCGCCCGGCGCGTCACCGTTCGAGGTGGCCGAGGCGCCCGCCACCCTGCGCGCGGACGCGGCGACTGGCGAGACGACCTTGCGCCTGCAGGTCGAGACCGAGTGGCGTTCGGTGGTCGTGCCGCGGTCGCTGGGGGCGCTCGGCTCCGTCCAACTCGGTGACCAGGTCGAGATCAGCCGCAGCCGGCCGGCCATGCGCATCGGCTGGTTCGGCAGTCAAGTGTTCCTCGTCTTCGAGTCTGCCGCAGCTCGCGACGCGGCTACCGTGTTGGTGCGCGACGCCGGTCGCTGACAGACCGTCCGACTCAGCTCGACCTAGGTCAACAGCCCGATCACGATCGCCACGAGGTAGCCGATCAGCAGCAGCCCGCCGACAGACAGGTGCAGGTTGACGTTGATCCCCATGAACGACATCAGCGCGTACGGTTGCCCATAGAACTGGCGGATCCCGCCGTAGACACGCCAGGCGAGGGGCGCCGCGAGGAGCGCGAGCAGCGTCGGCACCGGCAGCAGGCCGCCGATGACGCCGCCGACCACGGCGGCAAAGGCCACCACGGCGCCCGCCAGGTACACGCCGGTGACCACGCCCTGTGGCAACCGCACCGGAAGCGTCCGCTTGCCGGCCGCGGCGTCGCCGACGCGATCCGGGATCTCGTTGACGTACAGGATGAGCGCCACCAGGATCGCCACCGGGACCGATACCAGGGCCGCCTCCCAGCTCAGGGTGCCTGTCTGGACCACGTACGCGCCGAGCAGCATGATCGGTCCGAAACCGATGGCGACGGCGATCTCGCCCAGCCCGCGATACACGAGCTTGAGCGGCGGGGCGGTGTAGGCGATGCCCACGGCGATGCCCGCCACGCCGATCCACAGGAGCAGGGCCGACCCCGTTGCCCACACCAGCAACAGGCCGATCGCGGCGGCACCGCCGTACAGGCCGATCGCCAGCGCCACGAGTTGTCGCAGCGTGACGAGGTCGTAGATCAGCACCCGAGAGCCGCCGCTGTACTGGGTCGGGTTGACGTTCGCCTCGTCGGCACCTGAGAGCGTGTCGAAGATGTCGTTGGTCACGTTGATCGCCAGGTGTGCGAACGCTCCGCCGATCAAGGTCGCGAGCGCGAGCCACACATCGAACGACCCGTTGCGTGCCGCCACCGCAATGCCGAGCAGGACGGGGACGAAGGTCGCTGAGAGAAAGGGGAGACGCGTGGTCCGCAGGAAGAGCCAGCCCAGCGAGAGCCGCGGTCGAATGGTTCGCCCTTTCTCCTCCGAGAGCGCAGCGAGGTAGCGGCGCGACTGCGGCACGGATCGCTCGGAGTACTCGAAGAACGGGATCTCGCTCTCGTCCCAACCCCAGGCGCTGGTCGGGGTGAACACGACCGATCCGTCCGCCGCAGGCCCGGCGGTGCCCCACAGCTGCAGGTAGCGGCGCTCGTCATAGCCCTGTCCCGGGGTCGGCCGGATATGGCTGCCCAGCACGTTGACTGCTCGGTCGATGGGGATGGCGAGCGCGTCCCCCGCCGGCGCTTCGAGAACCACCGTCCCGCCGGATGTGTCGGCCCGGAATTCGGTCGCCACACTCATCGGATAGCCAGCGTCGTCAACCCACGAGACGACCACAAAGGGGTATTCCGCGAGCTTGGCGAGGTGCTCCGTCTCGATCCGTGGCATCAGGCTGCCTCTTCGCCGGGAGCGACGCTCTCGACCGGCTCGCGACCGGTATCGCCATCCTCCCAGAGGAGGCAGCGCTTCGGGGTGATCTCGATGACCGCCCGCTCGAAGAAGAGGGGCAGGGCGACGCGCATCTTGAGGAACGCGTCGATCACCGGCTCCTTCTTCCGCCACAGGTCGAGGATCAGGCGCTCCCATTGCGAATGGGGATCGTCCTCGATGATGCGGGCGGTCCCCTGGATGGTCGCGCGGTCGCTCAGGCCGCCGAGGGCAACCGGGTCCGTCAAGGAGATCGACACGTGCGGGTCGCGTTTGATGTGCTCCAGCTTGCGGCTGAAGAGCGTGCTGGAGTGCATGTAGATGCGCTCGCCGTCGTAGAGCGGAATCAGCGGATGGGTGATCGGGCGGCGGTCACGACCGATGACCGTCAGCTCACCGACCAGCGCTGCATCGAGCAACCGCTCGACCGGCGCGGACAGCCATCCCATGAGATACCTCCAGCAGGTGGAGCAATGAATTGCCGACCAAACATAGCGCCTCGGACGCGAAAGCGCCAAGCCCGCCGGTCCCGCGAGTACACTCGCGGCGCCATGACCGGCCACTCGAATCGCACCTGCCTGGCCCGACTTCCGGACGGCGAGTTGCGCGTCCTCGGCCCGGACGATCTCGCCCAGATCGACGAGTTGCGGGCGCTTCCCGACCACCTCGTCTGGATGGACATCTTCGACCCGACCGACGAGGACGTGGCGTTGCTTCGCGACGAGTTTGACCTGCACCCGTTGGCCGTGGAGGATGTCGAGAAGCGTCGCCAGCGTCCGAAGATGGACACCTACCCTGGGCAACACATGATCGTGACCTACGAGGTGCTGGCGGGCTCCTCGGAGGATCGGTCGTTCGACCTCGGCGAGTTGCACCTGTTCGCGGGGGCCGGATACCTGGTGTCGGTGCGGTGGCACTCCTCGCCGGCGCTCGAGGATATCGAGCGGCGCTTCCGGCAGCGGACCGACGCCGTTGGCGCGACCCCGGGTGGGCTCCTCTATTCGGTCCTTGACGGCGTCGTTGACGGCTACTTTCCACTGCTCGACCGTCTTTCGGACCGGATCGAGGAGCTCGAAGACCGCATCGTCGAGGGCCGCGAGGGCGGGGACACGCTGCGGATGGTCCTGGGCCTGAAGCGAGAGTTGCTCGAACTGCGCCGGATCCTGGCGCCCCAGCGGGACGTGGCCAATGCCCTGCTTCGCCGAGAACTGCCCCTGATCGACGACGCGGCGGTCCCGTATTTCCAGGACCTGTACGACCACCTGGTTCGCGTGCTCGACCAGCTTGACCTGGAGCGCGACCTGGTGGCCTCGGCCCTCGAGGCCAACCTGACGGTGACCAGCAACAACCTCAATGCGGTGATGAAGCGGCTGACGGCCTTCACCGTGATCCTGATGGTGCCCACCCTGATCGCCGGCATCTACGGGATGAACTTCGAATTCATCCCCGAGCTCAGCTGGCCGTGGGGGTACGGCTGGGCGCTGGGGATCATGGCCGTGGCGATGGGCGGCGCGGCAGCCTTCTTCAAGCGGAACGACTGGTTCTGACGGCTCCGTGCGCTAGAGTTCGGATCGCCGCGCGAGCGTCCCCAGCACGAGCATGGCCAGCCGGACCACGGCCAGCGCCGATGCGCCGGTCGAGTCGAGCGCCGGCACGAGTTCGGTGAAGGCGGCCCCGGCGAGTCGGTGGTTCGCTGCGATGCCGCTGACGAGGTCCGATGCACGGTCGTATGAGAGGCCGCCGGGCGAGAGGCCGCTGACCGCAGGCGCCACCGACGGGTCGAGCGCATCCACGTCGAAGAGCAGGAAGATCGGCATCTCCATCGGCAACTGGGCGAGCAGCCACGGCGCGCCGCGCTCGCGCAGCTGTCGGGCGGTGACCAGCAGGTTGCCCGCGGCGCGAGCATCGGCGACGTCGGAGGACCGTGCGCTGCCGACGCCGCGCAGACCGACCTGCACCAC
>JBDSIN010000222.1:0-4285 GCA_039917955.1 Candidatus Limnocylindria bacterium | reverse complement strand
ACCCAGCTCAATCGCGACCGATCCCCGGCATGATCCCCGCTGGCGTCGCCGGGGTGCTGGCCGCTGGGGCCGCGCTGGCCGGCACCGAACTGCTGGCTGGGCTCGTGGCCGGCGCGCCGTCGGTCGTGCTGGAGATCGGTGGGCTGCTCATCTCGTTGCAGCCGCCAGGCGCGAAACAGATCGTGGTGGACCTCTTTGGGACCGCCGACAAGGCGGTCCTCGAGATCGCCGTCGTTCTGGGCGCGCTCGGCCTGGCGGGTGGCATCGGGGTCGTCTCGCGGCGCCGTCCCGGTCTGGGCCGGCTCGGGCTGGCCGGGATCGGGATCCTCGGTCTCTTCGCCTCGCTGCGCGATCCGCTGGTGGAGCCGATCCTCGCATTCGTGTCTGGGGTGGCGGGTGTCGTCCTCGCCATCTGGCTGCTGGGCACCCTGCTGCGGCTCGCCACCCCCAGCGACATTGCCGAGATGCCGGACTGGTCGCGCCGCCGCTTCATCGGCTCGTCGGTGGGTTTGGCGGGCGTGGCAGTCGCCGGCGCAGGTCTGGGCAGGCTGCTGTTGAACCAGCGCGGCACGGCAGCGTCCGTCCTCAGCGATATCCCGGCGGCCGAGCAGCCGGTATCGCCCCTGGGTGCAGACGCGTCGCTCGACGTGCCGGGGATCAGCGACATCGTGACGTCGAACGAAACCTTCTACCGCATCGACACTTCGCTGTTCACCCCGAGGCTCGACGTCGAGACCTGGCAACTCACCGTGGACGGCATGGTCGACCACCCCTTCACGCTCGCCTATGCCGACCTGTTGGCGATGCCGCAGCATGAGCAGTACGTGACGATCGCCTGCGTGAGCAACGAAGTTGGCGGCGACCTGGTGGGAAACGCGCTCTGGAAGGGCGTGCGTTTGCAGGAGCTGCTTGACCGCGCCGGGGTCCAGCCCGACGCAACGCAGGTGGTCGGGCGGTCGTATGACGGGTGGACCGCCGGTTTTCCGACCGCGTGGCTCGCCGAGTCGGGCCGCGAGGCACTCGTGGCGCTGGCCATGAACGGCGAACCGCTGCCTCCCGGCCACGGCTTTCCCGCGCGGCTGATCGTCCCGGGGCTCTACGGCTACGTGTCCGCCACGAAGTGGTTGACCCAGATCCAGCTCACCACGCTCGAGGAGTTCGATGCCTACTGGATTCCGCTCGGGTGGGCCAAGGAGGCGCCGATCCTGACGCAGTCGCGCATCGACGTCCCACGGGGCGGTGCGACGTTGGCCGCTGGACAGATTGCGGTCGCGGGCGTCGCCTGGGCACCGGATCGCGGCGTGACAGCGGTTGAGGTGCAAGTTGACGACCAACCCTGGACTCCTGCGGTGATCTCTGCGCCCATCTCCGACGCGACCTGGGTCCAGTGGCTCTACCGCTGGGACGCCGCTGCCGGCCAACACGTGATTCGCGTACGGGCCACCGACGGAGACGGCGTGGTCCAGACCGATGCACAGACTCGGCCGGCGCCGGACGGCTCCCGCGGTCACCACACCATCGGTCTGACCGTCAGATAGGGCTAGCCGCGCGCCGCGTCACGGCGCACAATCGCGCGCATGTCTGCGCCGGTCTCTCCGCTCTTCATCGTCAATCCGATCGCCGGAAGTGGCCGCGCCCACGGCTACGCTCCGCGCATCGAGGCATGGATGGCCGAGAAGGGGATCGACGGACGCCTGCTCGAGACGCGGGAGCGTGGCCATGCCGAGCGGCTGGCCGCCGCCGCCGCGGATCTCGGGCATGACCGGGTGATTGCGGTCGGCGGCGACGGCACGATCCAGGAAGTCATCAACGGCCTGATGACCGCCGGAGCTGCCCCCGACGGCGGTCCGCGGTCGATCGGCATCGTTCCGGCTGGGCGCGGGAATGACCTGGCGCGCAGCGTCTTCCTGCCACTCGACCCGATGGCCTCCCTGCCGATCGCCGTTGGGCCGACGAGCCGGCGGTTCGACGTCGGCAGGGCGACCAGCGAGGATGGCGCGGTCCGCTACTTCGGTGCCGCCGGGGGCGTCGGCTTCGATGCCGAGGTTGCCTACACCATGGCGGTCCGACGCCGCTTCTGGATGCGCGGCGAGGTGGGCTACTTTCTGGGCACGCTCAACGAGCTGCGGCGCTTCCACAACTCGGAACTGCGCATCACCCTGCGCGGCGATGGTGAGGACCGCGTGGTCGACCAACGCTTCCTCTTCGTCGCCTTTGCCAACGGCCCGTATTACGGAGGCGGGATGCTGATCTGCCCCGATGCGGAGACCGATGACGGCTGGCTCGACGTGTGCCTGGTGGGGGATCTGTCGCGCTTCGAGGCGCTCCGCGAGCTTCCCGGGATCTACAAGGCGAAGCACGTCAACAACAAGAAGGTCGAGATCGTTCACGCCCGCTCACTCCGCATCGAGGGCGACGCGTCGGCCCGCGTGCACCTCGACGGCGAGCCGTTCGGGACCGCGTCGGTCGAGATCAGCCTGCTGCCAGGGGCGGTCAGTGTGGCCGTGGCAGATTCGGTAGGGTAGTGGGATGCAGGAGCCGATGGCCGAAATCGAGCCGCGGGTGGGTCAGTCGCTGCGCGGCTCCGACGGCCGACGGATCGGTCGCGTCGAGGCGGTCTTCGCCGACTACCTGCTGGTTCGCACTGCGAGCCTGCTACCGGTCGATCTGTACGTGCCTCGGGCGGAACTCCAGGACGTGGACGGCGACCTGCGCGCAGACACAAACCGCGCGGGCGCGTATCGAGCCTGGCATCGGCCGCTCAAGCGGACGACCCACGATTGACTCCTTCTCGATGACCGACGCGTTCGCAGATGCGGATCTCGCGCTGCTGCGGGACACGCCGGAGGTGCGCATCGTGACGACCATGGGTGAGGGAGCCGCTGTGCACAGCACGATCATCTGGGTGGTGGTCGATTCGCACGATCGGGTGCTGATCCGCAGCTACCTGGGGCCGAACGCGCGCTGGTATCGCGAGGCGCTGGCTCACTCCGCGTGTCGCATGGAGGTTGGGGAGCACGCACTCGACGTTCAGGCTGAGCCCGCCACTGACCCGGAACGGGTGGGTTCGTGCTCCGACGGGCTGCGGACCAAGTACGCCGACCATGGCTCGATGCCGGTCATGCTCCGGCAGCACCTCGAAACGACCCTGGAGCTGCTTCCGCAGTAGTTGGCTGTCGTCTCGCCGGGCGGTGACCCCGCTCCTGGCATGCGCTACCCTGTGGCCATGAATGAGACGGAGCGTGCCGACACCTTCTACGCTCATGTCTCGGGGGGCGGCAAGGTCGAGCCGGACGACTGGATGCCGGACGACTACCGGGCCGCCGTGCTCAAGTTCGTCGAGATGCACGCCAACTCCGAGCTGATGGGCGTGCTTCCCGAACGCGAGTGGATCCTTCGCGCCCCCACGCTGCGCCGCAAGTTGGCGCTGACGAGCAAGGTGCAGGACGAGGTGGGCCATGCCCAGCTGCTCTACCGCGTGGCGGAGGACCTCGGCAAGAGCCGCGAACAGATGCTGACCGACCTGCTCGCTGGCAAGACGAAGTTCCACAACGTGTTCCACTATCCGACGCGGAGTTGGGCCGACGTGGGGATCATCGCCTGGCTGGTGGATGCCGCGGCGATCGTCAGCCAGCAGGCGCTTCGAGACTCCTCGTACGCCCCGTACGCCCGCACCATGAAGAAGATCTGCTGGGAGGAATCGGTCCACATCATGCACGGCCGGGATGTCGTGCTGACGATGATGAACGGGACCGATGCCCAGCGAGCCCTGGTGCAGGATGCCCTCGACCGATGGTGGGGACCCCTCATGCAGATGCACGGCCCGCCGACCGCGCCCGAGACCGATCGCGACCTGATCTGGAAGATCAAGGCCAAGGGCAACGAGCAGCTCCGCCAGGAGTTCCTCAGCATCTACGTGCCGCGCATTCGCGAGCTCGGACTGCTGATCCCGGACCCGGCTCTGGAGTACGACGAGGCGGCCGGTCGCTGGAAGTACAGCGAGCCTGATTGGGACGAGTTGCGATCGGTCGTCACCGGCCATGGACCGATGTCGCAGGAGCGTCTCGAGTTCCGCCGAACCCATCGTGCGCAGACCCAGTGGGTTCGCGACGCGATCCTCGGGCCGGTCGGCGCGGCGGCCTGAGGCCGTCGCCGGCGGCATGGGCGACAAGGACAGGGTCTGGGAGGTCTTTCGCCAGGAGGCGGAAGGGGACCCGATGATCCATGGCGGCAGCGTCCGCGCCCCCGACGAGGAGTTGGCAACACACTACGCCCGGGAGTTCTA
>JBDSIN010000221.1:0-2740 GCA_039917955.1 Candidatus Limnocylindria bacterium | reverse complement strand
CCCGTCGGCAGCCAGCCAATCGGAGGACTGATCCGAGCCCTATGACCTGATGGTGGCGCTCCGCGCGGGCGGCATCGCGGATCCTGTGCTGCATGCCGCGTCCCGCTTCCGGATCCGCGCCCTGCCGGTAGAGATCGGCCGCCTCGAGCTCGAGGCGTTCGCGATCGCCTGCCTCCGGCCGTCGGCCAACCTAATGCGGCGTGCGTCCCGGACCGCCTACGCGTACCACGACGCCGACCCGGAGCTCTGGCGTCGGGTGCAGAGCGACTCCACCGCCCTCCTTCGCGCCGGCGTTCGCGTCGCCGGTGACGTCGCGCCGGTCGCGTGGCGTGCGATGCGACCACCGGCCGGAGCCGGGCTCTACATCCTCCGCTGTCATCCCGCCGCCCCATCGTCGACATCAGTGCGCGTGCAAAACGGGTGTTGGGTCGACGCGGTCCGCGTCACGGACGGCCGACCCACTGGTCCAGGAACGCGCCGACCTCAGCCAAAAGCTCGTCGCCAGTCAGCAATGCCGGGTCGTTGTGGTGCTCCGCGCTCAGTCGTACATAGCGCTTTGGCTCGGATGCCGCGTCGAATACCCGGCGGCTCAGCGCTTCCGGCACGATCTCGTCCGCTTCGGTCACGAGGACCAGCAGCGGAGAGCGAACCAGACGGATCTGATCGGCGAGCGGATATCGATCCATGAGCAACTGATCAAGGATCGGCAGATAGGGATAGTGATGGCGCCCGACGTCAGCGATAGAGGAAGGCGGCGAGCGCAGTACCAGCGCCGCGGGCGGGCGCTCGCTGGCCAGCCCGCCGGCCACGGCGGCGCCCAGCGACTCGCCGAAGTACACGATTCGCTCCCGATCCACATCCGGGCGCGCGGCCAGCGCAGCGGCGGCGGCGCGGGCATCGGCGCGCAAGCCGTCCTCACTCGGGCTGCCAGGATTGCCAGCGTAGCCACGGTAGTCGAACAGCAGCACGCCGTAGCCGCGCTCGGTAAGCGAGGCGGCGAGCGGAAGCCGGTGTGACCGATCACCGGCGTTGCCGTTGAAGATGAGCACTGCCGGTGCCGGCCCAGGCGGCCCATCCGTCGCGGGGAGGAACCAGGCGCCCAAACGCAGACCATCGTCGGTCAACAGCTCGAGCACCTCGGTTCCCACTGGAAGCGGCGCGTCTGGAACGCTCGAGCCAGGGAAATAGATCATGCTGCGCTGTGTGACGTAGAGAAGGGCAAGAAGCGCTGTCGCCGCCGCTGCCACGATACGCGTCGGGCGGCCGATCAGTTTCCAGCGAGCCATGTCATCGATACCGGTGCAGGGTCGGCCGCCGCAATTGCGCTCGGGCGTGCCGTGATGGATTACGCGCCAGCGCCATCTGCACCGCGCGCCTGGCGGCCTGAGTTTCGATATCGGGGCTGTCGGCGCTGTCTCGTCCCATGGCGCTTCCCTATTTGCTCGTGGCCAGGCCGGCCGGCACTTCGATCGGGCGGAAGCCGAAGCTATCGACCGCGAAGGCATGCGTTCCTTCAGGCAACTCAATGATGACCGCATCGCCGACCGACAGACTGCGCACTCGGCCAGTCGCAAGCCGAACACCTCGCGCAGGTCGGCGGTCTCGGCGGGTGGTGTGGGCCAGAGTCCGTCGTCAACTCTCCGGCACCTGAGCGGGTCGATCATCCAGCCGCGACCGCCCCTGGTGCCTGAATGAGGGCGGCCCAGCGCGAATCGTCGAGCCGGCGGCGCTGAGGGCGTCGACGTTGTCCGGCCGCAGCGTGCCACACTCGAACGGTGATGCGCGCGCTCGCCGGGATGGGGCTTCTCTCCGCCGCCGTGCTGCTCTCGCAGGTGGCGCTGATCCGGGTCTTCTCGATCGCGCAGTTCTACCACTTCGCCTTCCTGGTGATCAGCCTCGCACTCCTCGGCTTCGGGGCGAGCGGCTCCCTCCTGGCGCTCCGGCCGCGACTGCGCGACCCCGCGTGGTGGCCCTGGTATGCGCTCGGCTTCGGGGTCGCCACCCCGCTCGCCTACCTCTTCGTCAACGCGCTTCCCTTCGACTCGTACGCGATCGCCTGGGACCAGACCCAGCTCGCCCTCCTGGTCGCCAACCTGCTGGTGCTGGCGGCGCCGTTCGTCTTCGCCGGCGCGCTCGTCGGGGCGATGCTGAGCGGCGAGCCTGAGCGCGCGGGGCGGATCTATGCGGCGAACCTCGCCGGGTCGGCGCTTGGCGCCGTGCTTGCGCCGCTGGCGCTCTCCTGGCTCGGCAGCGAGCGCGCCGTCCTGCTGTCTGCCGTTCTCGGGGCGGGCGCCGCCCTGATCCTCGCCAGAGCGGCACGCCGGGCGACCGGATCGGCGACCGCCGCCCTCGTGGTGACCCTCGCGCTCCTCGCCGTCTTCCCGCACCAGTTCGAGCTCCAGCTGTCGCCCTACAAGCGGCTCAGCCAGATGCGTCTCGACCCCGCCGCGACGCTCCTCGCCACCCGCCAGGACGCCACGGCGCGCCTCGACATCGTAGAGAGCTCGACCATTCACTCGGCTCCGGGCCTCAGCCTTGGCTACCTGGGCGATCTGCCCGTGCAGACCGGTCTGGTCATCGACGGCGACGCGCTGCTTCCCGTCCCGCAGCACGGCCCCGCCACGGCCGCGCTGGCGCGATCGGTGCCGGTCGCCGTCGCCCACGCGATCCGGCCGGGAGGCCGCGTCCTCCTGCTCGGTTCCGGCGGGGGGATCGACGCCTGGGCGGCGCTGGAGAGCGG
>JBDSIN010000220.1:0-6521 GCA_039917955.1 Candidatus Limnocylindria bacterium | reverse complement strand
GATTGCTCAACGCGGCGGTACTTGTCCTCAACCAGAATTACGAGCCGCTCAACGTCTGTGACATCAGGCGCGCTTTCAACCTGCTCGGCGCAGACAAGGCCGAGCTGATCGCGCGGAATCACCAGGTGATCCACACGCCGACCCTGGCGATCCCGGCACCATCGGTCATCCGCCTGGTCTACCTGGTCCGCCGGCCCCGCCCGAAGGTCAAGTTGAGCCGCCGCGAGGTCTTCGCGCGTGACGGGCACATCTGCCAGTACTGCGGAGCGCACAGCCGCGACCTGACCATCGACCACGTCATGCCCCGCCACCGCGGTGGACGGCACGAATGGGAGAACCTGGTCGCCGCGTGCCGCGCCTGCAACCACCGCAAGGGGAGCAAGACGCTCGCCGAATCACGCATGTCGCTGTTTCGCGCGCCGCGCGCTCCACGGGCCGACGCGCGCTACCTGTACGGCACCTACCTCGCGGACGAACGCAACGACGCCTGGCGCACCTTCCTCTTCATGGACGACGCCCCGCCGCAGCGCGCGTAGCGCCGCCGGCGCGAGCACACTCAATGCACGACGGCGACGCCCTCGAGATCAGCCTGCCGGACCCCGTGTCAGCCGTCCTCGCCGGCCTGATTGCGGGCGGCGACGAGGCGGCGCTGGTCGGCGGCTGCGTGCGCGATCTGCTCCGGGGAGAGCGCCCGCTCGATTGGGACGTCGCGACCTCGGCGCCCCCCGAGGCCGTTGCCGCGCGCTTCCCCGGCGCCACCTGGGACAACCGCTTTGGCACGGTCACCGTACGGCCGGCCACTGGACAGACCGGTCCGGGCGGGCCGGGGGCCGGGATCGAGGTCACGACGTACCGGGTCGAAGGCGGATACCGCGATCACCGGCGACCCGAAGAGGTGCGTTGGGGTCGCTCCCTGACCGACGATCTGGCGCGTCGCGACTTCACCATCAACGCCATGGCCTGGCTGCCCGACGACGTTGAGGGCGGCAGCGGCCGGCTGGTGGATCCCTTTGGTGGCGCCGCCGACCTGGAGGCGGGTCTGCTGCGCGCTGTCGGGGATGCCGACGCCCGCTTCACCGAGGACGCGCTGCGGCTGGTTCGCGCGGTGCGCTTCGCCGCGAGATTCAACCTGGCCATCGACCCGTCCACCGAGGCCGCGATCCGGCGCGGTGCGCCCTCGGCGGTGAGCCTCTCCGGCGAGCGGGTGCGAGACGAGCTGCTGCGGATCCTGGGCGGAGCGGAACCGCCATCGCGTGCGCTGCTGATGTTGGATCGGCTCGGCCTGCTGCCGGTCCTCCTTCCCGAGCTCGCGGCCCTCCGTGGCATTCCCCAGAGCAAGGCGCTCGCGGGCGATGCCCTCGATCACTCGCTGCGAGCTGCGGATGCGCTCCCCCCCGAGGATCCGATTCTTCGCCTTGCCGGTCTGCTGCACGACCTGGGGAAGGCGACCACCCTGGCCGACGGTCACTTCATCGGGCACGAGTCGGCTGGGGCAGATCTCGCCGAGGCGGTGCTGCAGCGGCTACGGGCTCCACGCGCCGACGTCGTTCGCGTGGCGCGCCTGATCCGGCAGCATATGTTCGCGTACACCGCGGAGTGGTCCGATGCCGCGGTGCGCCGCTTTGTGCGCCGCGTCGGGGTCGACCTGCTCGACGACCTGTTCGCCCTGCGTGCCGCAGACAACGCGGCGTCCGGTGCTCGCGAGCCTGCACGTGGCGGGACCGCGGAGCTGCGCGCGCGCTGCCGGGCGGCGATCGCGGCCGATCCGTTGGAAGCGCGCCACCTCGCGGTGAGCGGCCACGATCTCGTCAGCGAGCTCGGCATCCCACCGGGCCGGTTGATCGGGCGCCTCCTCGAGCGCCTCCTGGAGGCGGTGCTGGAGGACCCGTCCCAGAACCGACGCGAGCGTCTGCTGGTCCTGGCACGCGGCTGGGCGGCCGACGGGACGGGCGAGGCCGGCGGACTCGATGGTGGTGCGCCGGAGCACCACTAAGGCGATGCCGGGGTAGCGGCCACGTCCTGACGCGCTGCTACAATCGGCGGTCCGAAGTGCGTGCCCACGCCTCGACGTTCTGGAGCGGAGGATCTCTGCCCGCGATGACCGCCCACGCGCGACATGCCGCGCGGCTTGAGCATCGGCTGACGCGGCCGACCGCTTCTCGTGCCGACCTCGATTCCGCGGTGGCGCTCGTCCTCGAGCATGGTTTGGATGCGCTGACCGTCAGCCCGTGGCTGGTCAACCCCGCCCGGCGGATGCTCGCCCGATCCTCGGTGCGACTCGGCTCGGTGATCGGCTATCCCGGTGGTGGGCAACTTCCCGCGGTGAAGGCATTCGAGGCGTCGCGCGCTCTTGAACACGGGGCGACGCAGCTCGACTTCGTCCTGAACGCCGGCGCGCTCATCTCCGGGGAGGACGACACGGTCGTCGGCGACATGCTGGCGGTGGTGGAGATGGCGCATGCCGCCCTCGCCACCGCGGGTGTCATCCTCGAGCCCGAGTCGCTCACCGACGAACAGCTGCGCCGTGCATGCCGTCTCGCCGAGCGTGCCGGCGCCGACCACGTGGTCACCTCTCCGGGAGATGCGGATGCCGCCTGGACGATCGCGCGCGTCGGCTTCCTGCACGACCTGCTGGGGACGCACCTCGCGGTCAAGGCGGCGGGCAGATTCGCGGCCATCGATGAGGTCGTGGCGGCGCAGTCGGCCGGTGCCTCGGTCGTCTCCACCGAGTTCGACCGCCGACTCGCGGGCGAGGCCGTCGCCGCCAGCGGTGTACCCCCGCAGCCGCTGCGCGCGGCGGCCGGCTGAGCGAAGGCGAGGGCGGGCGATTGCGCATCCTGGTGGTCGGTGGCGCCGGCTTCATCGGATCGACGAGCGTAGAGACGTTTGTCGATGCCGGACACGATGTGACCGTGTACGACGACCTGTCGACCGGGCATGCGTCCGCGGTAGTACGCCCCGCCAGGCTGGTCCGCGGCCAGATGGAGGATCGTGCGCACCTGACGCACGTCCTGCGCGAGGAGCGGATCGAGGCGGTCCTGCATTGCGCCGCCAAGTCGCTCGTCGGCCAGAGCCTCCTCGACCCCGGCCTCTACTACCGCAATAACGTGGGCGGCGGCGTTTCGCTGCTGGACGCGATGCACGCCGCCGGGGTCACCCGGCTCGTCTTCTCCTCCACCGCCGCCGTCTACGGTGAGCCGCGCCGCGTTCCGATAGCGGAGGCCGACCGCACCGAGCCGATCAACCCGTACGGCGCCACCAAGCTCGCCTTCGAAGGGGCGATGCGCTGGTTCGCGGCCAGCCACGACTTCCAGGCGATCAGCCTGCGCTACTTCAACGTGGCAGGTTCCACCGAGCGCAATGGCGAGGATCACGATCCGGAGACACACCTGCTGCCGCTGGTGCTACGGGTCGCGGCCGGCGAGGCGACCCACGTCCAGATCTTCGGCCAGGACTACCCGACCCCCGACGGCACCTGCATCCGCGACTTCATCCACGTCCGCGACCTCGCCGCCGCGCACCTGCTGGCCCTGGAGGCGACCGGCGAGGGCGACCCCTCGTTCGAGGTCTACAACCTCGGGTCGGCCGCGGGGTTCAGCGTGCGCGAGGTCGTCGAGGCGGCCCGCAAGGTGACGGGGCGCGCTATCCCGGCCCGCGTCGTGAAGCGGCGCAGCGGTGACCCGCCGGTCCTGGTCGCCTCATCGCGCCGGGCGCGCCGCGAGCTCGGCTGGCAGCCGCAGCATTCGAAGTTGGAGCAGATGCTGGCCGATGCCTGGGCGTGGAAACTGACGCACCCGACCGGCTACTCCCGTCCGCAGCGGACCGATGGAACTCCCGTCGATCGGTCGACCCCTCGACCCGGGACGCCCGCCCCCGTCTAACCGGCTGCCGCAGCGCAGTCGGCGCAGCGACCGTAGAAGTCGAGGCGCGCATCATCGATGACGAAGCCGCGCTCGTCGGCCAGGCGCTGCGCCATCGGCCGCACGAACGACTCGCCGATCTCCTCGACCTTGCCGCAGGTGCGGCACGACAGGTGATGATGATGATCCGGCTCGCAGGCCACGTAGGCCGAGACGTGCCCGTCCAGCTCCAGCCGTCGCGCAACGCCGGCGGCGACCAGGGCGTCCAGGCTGCGAAACACGGTCGCGCGCCCGATCCCGCGACGTCGTCCGGCGGCGCCCCGCACCTCCTCGGCGGTCAACTGGCGGCCCGCCGCGATGAGCGCCTCGGCGATGCGCAGGCGATGTGGCGTGGGTCGCTCCCCGGCGGCGCGCAGGCGTTCCGCCACCGCGCCCGGCCTGGTCATACGCTCGCGCCGACGGCGCCGGCCACCACCGAGAAGCCGTAGATCGCCACCACGCCGACCAGGGTGCCGACCACGATCCAGCGCGAGCGATCGGAGCGGTGCGCTTCTGGCAGCAGCGTGGCGGCGCCGATGTACAGGAAGAAGCCGGCAAAGACGGCCAGCATGCCACCGAGCACCTCGTTGGGGATCGGCAGCGCCAGGCCCAGGGCCACGCCGAACACCGGGGCCCCCGCCACCACCGCAACCCATCGGTAGGCTACCGAGAGCGGCTGGTGCGACGCGAGCAACAGGCTGACGATCCCGATCCCGTCGCTGAAGCGGTGCACGATCACCACCGCGCCGATGACCAGGCCGATGCCGCCGCCGACGGCGAGGGCCGCGGCCAGCGCCACGCCGTCCAGGAAGCTGTGAAAGCTCATTCCCGCGGCACCGACGATCCCGACGTGGCGGTGCGCGGCGTCCGCGTGATCGAGCTCGGTGGCGGTCTCGTGGCCGATGTGCAGGGTGGTCAGCTTCTCGATGGCGTAGAAGAGCAGGAAGCCGACCGCGGTGAAGGCCATGGCGAGGTCGAGCGAGCCGAGCTGGGTCACCGACTCGGGGATCAGGTCGAAGTACGCCGCCCCGATCCGGATCCCCGCCCCGACGGCGATGATCATGCCGACCGAGCTGGTGGCGCGCAGCGCCAGGAGTCCGCCCGCCAGGGCGGAGAGCAGCGCGCCGGCCGAGACGAGGATGGCGGTCAGGCCCATGTTGAGACTCAGTATCATCTAGTCCCCGACGGGTCGTCAATCGCCTGCGTGGTAGCATCACCTTCGAGTTCACCCCGTTGGAGCCCCGTTTGCCAGAAGCTGAATCGCCGCCCGCGCGCCGCCGAAACCGAGCGCCGCACCGCACGACCCCGGTCCCCACCGAGTCCGTCGCCCCCGAGTCCGCCACCAGCAACGGCGACGCTCCAGCCACCGACATCGACGCCGAGGCCTCCCCGCTGCTCGCCGCCGTGCTGGCCGCCCAGCGCAGCCATCGCTTCGGCGAGATCGAGCTGCCGGTCACCATCGCGCGGGCCGTCGAGAAGATGGGCTTCGTCACCCCCACCGAGGTGCAGGCGCGCGCCATCGGCCCCCTCCGCGCCGGGAGGGACCTGATCGGCCAGGCGCAGACGGGCACCGGCAAGACCGCCGCCTTCGGCATCCCGATCATCGAGAAGATCGACCCGTCGGCTCGCTACGTGCAGGCGCTGGTGCTGACCCCCACCCGAGAGCTGTGCGTGCAGGTGACCGAGGAGATCAATCGGCTCGGCGAATTCCGCAACGTGACTGCGGTGGCAATCTACGGCGGGTCGAGCATGGACCGCCAGATCACCGCCCTGCACCGCGGAGCGCAGATCGTGGTCGGCACGCCGGGGCGCGTGCTGGACCTGATCCGCCGCGGCGAGCTGCACCTCGGCAGCGTGCAGACGGTCATCCTCGACGAGGCCGACCGGATGCTCGACATGGGCTTCATCGTGGACGTCGAGACGATCCTGGCGCGCTGTCCGCGGCAGCGTCAGACGGCGCTCTTCAGCGCCACCATGCCGTACGCCATCCTGCGCATCTGCGATCGGTTCATGGACAAGGGCGCCGAGCACATCATCGTGCGCCCCGAGATGCGCACCGTCGAGACGGTCCGGCAGCTGGTCTACTTCGTGGCCGAGCAGGACAAGGTGGCGACCCTCATGGAGCTGACCGAGACGTTCGGCTTCGATCGGCTGCTCGTCTTCCGGCACACCCAGATCGGCGTGGACCGATTGACCGCGACCCTCTCGCGCAAGGGCCGGAACGTGGCCGCGCTCCACGGCGGGCTGTCGCAGCGTGAGCGCGATCGGACGCTGGCCGACTTCAAGTCCGGGAAGATCCAGTACCTGATCGCGACCAACGTGGCCTCGCGCGGCCTGGACATTGCCGACCTGCCGTTCGTCCTCAACTACGACATCCCCGAGGATGCGGAGACCTACGTGCACCGCATCGGGCGAACCGCTCGCGCGGGGCGCACGGGGACCGCCATCAGCCTCATCGGCGAGTGGGACATCGCCGCCTGGGAGCAGATCCGCATCCAGGTCGGCGCCGAGATCGAAGAGGGGCAGCTCCGCCTCTACGATCGGCGCTGAACGTTTCGGCTCACCCCACGCTAGGCTTCATCGGCATGCCTGATCCCGACGCCGTCCTGCCCCAGCTGGCCA
>JBDSIN010000219.1:0-9663 GCA_039917955.1 Candidatus Limnocylindria bacterium | reverse complement strand
CAGTGCTCGGCTCCGCTGAGACCTGTTCGGGCGACCCGGCACGGCGGGCCGGGAACGAGTACCTCTTCCAGATGCTGGCCGAGGAGAACGTGGCCACCCTGAGCCGGGCGCACGACGAGCACAGCGTGCGGACCATTGTGGCCAGCTGCCCGCACTGCTTCAACACGATCCGCAATGAATACCCACAATTCGGACTCACCGGCGTCGAGGTGATCCACCATACCCAGCTGCTCGACCGGCTGGTCGCCGACGGCCGCCTGGTTCCAGACGTGCACTCGGACGCCGTCGTCGCCTACCACGACGCCTGCTACCTCGGACGCTACAACGACGTGTACGACGAGGGGAGGCGGGTCGTGGCGTCGATCCCCGGCCAGTCGGTGGTGGAGATGGAACAGCACCACCGCAAGGGGATGTGCTGCGGAGCGGGCGGCGCGCGGATGTGGATGGAGGAGCGCGAGGGGCAGCGGATCAACCACCGCCGCACCGAGCAGGCACTGGCCACCAATGCCGACGCGATCGCCACCGCCTGTCCATTCTGCCTGGTCATGCTCCGCGATGGCGTGACCGACCTTGAGCGGACCGATGTCGCGGTCCGGGACGTAGCCGAACTGCTGGCCGACGCGACCGGCGCCTGGAGCGTCGCGCCAACGCCGGACGTCGATCTGGTTGATCCGAGCCTGCGGTTGCCAGGCTCGCGCGGATTCCGCAGGATCTGGCCTGCCTAGTGGCGGAAAGTTGACTGCCCGGGCCAGATGCGGCTACGATCCGTGCAGTTATGGGACTAGGATCAATCAAACCCGTCGCCGGGCGTCCGGCGCTCGACGCTCTCGATAAGTCGATCATCAAGGCACTCCAGCACGACGGCAGGCGTCCCTTCGCCCAGATCGGTCGCGACCTGTCGGTGCCCGAGGCCACGGTTCGTCAACGCGCGGAACGGCTGATGGCGCGCGGCGTGGTACAGGTGGTTGGCGTTACCGATCCGCTGGCGATGGGCTTCGGCCAGCCGGCCTTCATCGGCCTGCGCGTGGACGCCGGACGCCTGGAGGCGATCGCGGCCGAGGTTGCGGCGCTCGACGAGGTGACCTACGTGGTGATCACCGCGGGGCGCTTTGACATCATCTGCGAGGTAGTCTGCGAGGACAATGAGCACCTGCTGCGGGTCCTGACCGGCCCGCTGGCACAGATCGACGGGATTCTGTCGACCGAGACGATGGTCGAGCTGCGATTCGTGAAGGAGAGTTATCAGTGGGGCACCAGGTAGGAGATCGATCGTGACCAGCGCACCGAGCCGAACCATTGCCCGGACGCGGATCCGCGCCATCCTCGACCGCGAGGAGGCTGCCTACCGGACACGGACCCCGCGCAGCGCCGCGCTGCACGCCCGCGCGCGGAAGGCGATGCCGCTGGGCGTGGCCAGCTCGTTCCAGACGTACGACCCGTACCCGCTGTTCATGACCGATGCCCGCGGCTCCCGGATCTGGGACGCCGACGGCAACGAGTACATCGACTTCGACATGGCCTTTGGCGTGCTCGCAGCGGGCCATTCGCACCCGCTGCTGGCGGAGGCGCTCCAGCGGCGGGTGGCCAACGGCACGTGCTACACGTTCCCGACCGAGGACGGGGTGGCGCTGGCCGAGGAGATCAAGCTGCGCTTCGGGACCGACCTGGTCCGCTTCAGCAACTCCGGGACCGAGGCGACCATGGACGCCATCCGCGTGGCACGTGGCTTCACCGGGCGCAGCAAGGTCCTCAAGTTCGAGGGCGGCTACCACGGCCACCACGACGACGTGCTGATCAGCATCCAACCCGCGCGCGACGCGATGGGACCGATCGAGGCGCCGAACAGTGTCCCCGCCACCGCCGGGATGCCGGCCAGCCGCCTGACCGAGACGGTGATCGCCCCCTTCAATCAGCCTGGGCTGGTGGCGGACATCCTCGACCGTCACCGCGGTGAGATCGCCGCGATCATCGTCGAGCCGGTGCAGTTCAACATTGGCGTGGTTCCGCCCGCGGAGGGATTCCTGGCGCGACTGCGCGAGCTCGCGACCGAGCATGGCGCCGTACTCATCTTCGACGAGGTGAAGACCGGCGTGGTGATCGCGTATGGCGGCGCCACCGAGTACTACGGCGTGCAGCCGGACCTGATCTGCCTCGCCAAGAGCATCGGCGGCGGCATCCCGATCGGCGCTTTCACCGGTCGCGACGAGGTGATGCGCTCCATTGAGCAGGTGCCCGACCACGGTGTGAGCGGGGTCGGGATGGAGCATTCAACCCTTGCCGGCGGCGCGACCCGCGTCGCGCACCTCGGAACCTTCAACGGCAATCCGCTTTCGATGACCGCGGGGCTGGTGACCTTGACCGAGATCCTCACGCGAGACGTCTATCCGCGGCTGCACGAGCTGGCGGAGCGACTCACCGCAGGGTGCCAGGCGGTCATCGACGAGTTCGATCTGCCCGGCTATGCGATCAACGTCGGTCCCAAGGGATGCGTCATGTTCACCCCGCAGCGGGTGACCAACTACCGCGACCTGATCGGGCTCGACGGAGACATGTGGGCGGCCAGCTTCTTCTTCCTCGCCAACCGGGGGATCCTCCTGCCGCCGGGTGCCGATGATCAGTGGACCCTGTCGGTGCAGCACACCGATGAGGAGATCGACCGGTACATCGCCACCTTCCGCGCGTTTGCCGTCGAGTTGACCGACTGACGGGGTCATTCGGCTAGACTCGAACCCGTGAGCCACCGGACCACCCGCGAGCACGACGAGCTGCGGGCCATCGTCCGCGAGCTGGCGACCGAGCGCATCGCTCCGCGAGCGGCTGAAATCGACGCCGGGAGCGAGTTCCCATGGGACCTCAAGGAGCTGCTGGCGGGACAGGACCTGCTCGGCACCTGCTTCGAAGAGCGACACGGCGGGACGGCCCTCGACAACGTCGCGCAGGCGATCCTTGTCGAGGAGATCGCCCGTGCCGATGCCACCACCAGCCTGATCCCGATCGTCCAAAAGCTCGGGGCGCTGCCGATCCTGATCGCCGGCAGCGATGAGCAGAAGGCGCGCTACTTCCCCCGGCTTGCGAGCGGCGAATGGCTGATCGCGTTTGCGCTGACCGAGGCCGGGGCGGGGAGCGACGTGGCGGCGATGCGCATGCGCGCCCGCCGTGACGGTGACGACTACCTGCTCACCGGAAGCAAGCGATTCATCACCCACGGCTCCATCGCCAGTCTGCTCACCGTCTTCGCGCTGACCGATCCAGAGGCCGGCGGTCGCAGGGGGATGAGCGCTTTCGTGGTGGAGACCGATACGCCCGGCTTCTCCGCCCCGCGCCTCGAGCACAAGATGGGGATCCGCGGCTCTCCGACCGCTGAACTCAACTTCGACGACGTGCGGGTTCCGGCGGCCAATCGGCTCGGCGACGAAGGAGATGGATTCAAGATCGCGATGGCCACCCTGGACCGGTCGCGACTGAGCGTCGCGGCGCAGGCGGTCGGCATCGCGCAGGGCGCCCTCGACTTCGCGGTCGGGTACGCCGCGGAGCGGCGTCAGTTCGGTGAGCGCGTGGCCGACATGCAGGGGATCCAGTTCATGCTCGCCGACATGGCCAGCCAGACCGAGGCGGCCCGCCAGCTCACCTATGCCGCCGCCGCTTCGGTGGATGTCGCCGACCCCGACCTGGCGTACTGGACCAGCTGCGCCAAGCTGGTCGCGGGCGACACCGCGATGCGGGTCACCACCGATGCGGTCCAGGTGCTGGGCGGCTATGGCTACGTCAGCGAGTACCCTGTCGAGCGCATGATGCGCGACGCCAAGATCACCCAGCTCTACGAGGGGACGCAGCAGATCCAGCGCATGATCGTGGCGCGCCAGCTCCTCAAGCGAGCCGGCGTGTTGCGGGACACGAAATCGCAGCGAGGGACCCCAACAGCGTGAAGATCGTCGTCTGCGTCAAACAGGTCCCGGCCACCACGGCCGAGAAGCGCTACACCGCCGACCTGCGGCTCGATCGAGCCGCGGCCGAATCGGTCATCAATCCGCTCGACGAGTACGCCATCGAACAGGCGCTCCGACTCCAGGAGGCGGGCGCGGTCGAGACGGTGGCCTACCTGTCGATGGGACCCGAGTCGGCCGCCGAGGCTCTCCGCCGTGCCCTGGCGATGGGAGGCGAGGAGGCATTCCAGATCACCGATGACGCGCTGGTGGGGGCCGACCAATGGGCCACCGCGCGGGTCCTGGCGGCGGCGCTCGACAAGCTGGCACCCGATGTGGCCCTGATGGGGATGAGCTCCGACGACGCGCGCGGCTCGCTGGTCCCTGGGGCGGTGGCCGCGATCCGCGGGCTGCCGCTGCTCTCGTACGGCGCCGAGCTCCAACTGACCGGATCGACCGCGCGCATTCGCCGCCTGACGGCGTCCGGCTTCGACATCCTGGAGGCGCCCCTGCCGGTCGTGGCCAGCGTCACCGATCAGGTGGGCGAGCCGCGCTACGCGTCACTGAAGGGGATCATGGCCGCGCGCCGCAAGACGCTCGAGACGTGGAGCCTCGCCGACCTTGGGCTCTCGTCGGAGGATCTGCACGGGGCGGCCCTGACGCGCGTCGTCGAGGCGCGCCCGCCCGAGGCCAAGGCGCCGACCGAGCGGGTCGAGAACCTGGGGCCGGCCGAAGCGGCGACGCGGATTGCCGACTGGCTGACCGCGCGGAAGCTGATCTAGGCGAGGGGAACGACATGAGCAACGACATCTGCTTCCTCGCCGAGTTCGACGGCGGTGCACCGGCACGCAGCGCGCTGGAGCTGGCGGCCGGAGCCGCTGGGCTGGCTCGCGAGAGCGGCGGCGCGGCGGTCGCGCTCGCCTATGGCAAGGGATCAGCCGCAGGGGCCGCGTCACTCGGCTCCGCAGGCGCCTCCCGCGTCGTGGTCCTCGCCGATACCGACGGGCCTGTGATCGCACTGGCGGCTGCGGCGGCCGCGACGCTTCGCGACGATGCCCCGCTGGCGCTCCTCGCACCGGCCACACCCAACGGACGCGACCTGGCCGCGGCGCTGATGGGTCTGCTCGGCCTGCCGGCGCTGGGGCCGGTGCGTGCCGTGCGGATCGAGGGAGGGCGCGTGCGCGCGGAGCAGTCAACGCTCCAGGGGACGGTGATCACCGTCAGCGAGAGCGCGCCCGATGCTCCACAGCCGGTCATCATCCTCGCGCTTTCCGGCACCTTCACGCCGCTGGAGGGCGGTAGCGGCAAGGCCGCCGTCACCACGGCGCCGCCAACCGACGCCGGTGCGCTGGGAGCGGCACGCGTGGTCGAGTCGCATCCCGCTGACGCTGCCGTGGCGAACCTCGAAGAGGCGACCGTCATCATCGCGGGTGGACGCGGCGTCGGAAGCGCCGCGGGTTTCGAACCGCTGCACGAGCTGGCGGCGGCACTCGGCGGTGCCGTGGGCGCCAGCCGGGCAGCCGCGGACGCCGGGTGGGTGCCGTACCAACTTCAGATCGGCCAGACCGGGAAAGTGGTCAAGCCCGCCCTCTACGTCGGTTGCGGGATCAGCGGCGCGATCCAGCATCGGGTGGGGATGCAGACCGCGGAGAATGTGGTGGCGATCAACAAGGATCCGGATGCGCCGATCGGTGAGTTCGCCGACCTGTTCGTGGTGGGCGACCTGTTCGCCATCGTTCCAGAACTGACCACCGAGATTCGCCGTCGAAAGGGGATGACCGACTGATGCGCCGCCCACCGCTCGGACCGACGCCGCTGCTCACAGCGGTCACCGCGTTCCTCGTCCTGCCGGCCCTGTTGCGGCCGCGCCGCCGCCGCCGCCGACCGCACGCCTACGGGCGGGAGCTGGAGAGCTACCGCCGCGACCTTGATGAGCGCACGTCGACGATTGACGGACGGCTCGTCGAACTGGGCGACCTGGTCGACGCCCTCCGCCGTCGCGCCGCTGACCCCGACGAGGCGCTGGTCGCGCTACAGGCTGGAGAGGATGAACTCGACGCCGCCGCCGAGGGGCTGCGAGAGATCCTGGCACCCGAGGAGCTGCACGCACTTCACGCTGAGTACGAAGGCAACCTCGAACGCGCGCTGCGCGGGATCGTCACCGCGGCACGCGGGTGCGGAATCACGCGACTCCCACACCGACCTCCCGATGACGAGGAGCCGACGATCTACTGGAAGCGCGGGCATCTCAACATCCTCCACGCGCAGCTGCGCATGCGCGAACTGGTGGACGCGTTGCTGAGCTGGGAGCCCGGGCAGCCGGTGGAGGCATCGGTAGCCGCCCGGTTGCATCGCCTGTAGGGTCTCGCCGTCCTTCGCCATGTTGGCGAATCGGTCCATATCTTGTGGTATGCTCCCTGGCGGTACCACCACTGGTGTAGTCCGTACGGGGATGCCGCATGCGCTGTCCACGCTGTAACGAGGAGGGGACGCGGGTCATCGACTCGCGCGACCTCGAGGCTGGGGGAACGATTCGTCGTCGTCGTGAGTGCGAGGCGTGCACCTTCCGATTTACCACCTACGAGCGCGCCGAGGGCGCGCGACTGACCGTCCTGAAGCGCGACGGCAGCCGCCAGGAGTTCGACCGCGCCAAGCTGCAGGCGGGGCTGATGCGCGCGCTCGAGAAGCGGCCGGTGACCCTGGCCCGCGTCGAGCAGGCGGTTGATGACATCGAGAGCGGCCTGCGTGCACGTGGCCAGCCCGAGGTGACCAGCAAGGAGGTTGGCCGACTGGCGACCGAGGCGCTGCGCGACATGGATCAGCTGGCCTACATCCGGTTCGCATCGGTCTATCACAGCTACGAGGACATCTCGACGCTCAAGCGCGAGGTGGACCGCCTGATGAAGCAGCGAACGCCGGCGGAGAAGGGGTGATCCTCTCCGACCGTGACATCCGCGCCGAGATCGCGGCGGGGCGGATCGTCATCGACCCGTTCGTCCCTGACGCCGTGCAGCCGTCGAGCGTCGACCTGCACCTGGACCGGCGCTTTCGCGTGTTTCGCAACAGCCGCTATCCGTACATCGACGTGCGGACGGATCAGCCCGAGCTGACAGAACTGGTCGAGATCGCGGGTGACGAGCCGTTCATCCTGCATCCCGGAGAGTTCGTCCTCGGCTCCACCTTCGAGCGTGTCGAGCTGCCGAACGACCTGGTGGCGCGGCTGGAGGGGAAATCGAGCCTCGGCCGGCTGGGCCTGCTGATCCACTCCACCGCAGGCTACGTGGATCCCGGGTGGGAGGGCAACCTGACGCTGGAGCTGTCCAACGTGGCCAACCTGCCGATCACCCTGTACGACGGCATGAAGATCGGCCAGATCAGTTTCCAGCGGCTCACCTCGCCGGTCGAGGTCGGCTACGGCGACGCGCGAATCGGCAGCAAGTACCGCGGTCAGCGCGACCCGACCGCCAGCCTGTACCATCGCGACTTCGAGCGGGGCCGCATCAAGCGCTGAGCCACCGCCCGGCGATCACCTCAGCAGGCCATTCGGAGCGTCCGTGACCCAGCCGCTCTACGAGATCACATCAGCGCGCCAGGCGCGCACCTTTGCCGGGGGAGTCCGCGTGCGCGTGGTGCGCGCGGGATGGTTCCGGCCCGATGCGGGCGGCTTCTTCGGGGTGGTCCCCAAGCCGCTCTGGTTCCGGCTGGTCGAGACCGATGACCGCGGCCGGCTGCTGTGCCGGCTGAACCTGCTGCTCGTCGAAGCGGGCGGCAAGCGGATCGTGGTTGAGACCGGTACCGGGGTGCGGATGACCGACAAGGACCGCGACCTCAAGGGAATCGAGGGCGGCGACCCGGCCGTGGCACTTCGCGCCGTCGGGGTGGACCCGGCAAGCATCGATTTCGTGGTGCTCAGCCACCTGCACTACGACCACGCCGGCGGCATGGTGGACGCCGATGGGCACCCGAACTTCCCGCGAGCACGGTACGTCGTGCAGCGCGATGAGGCCGAGGCCGCGCACAGCGACGAGCTGCGACTGCAGGGGATCATGGAGGTCGAGCAGCTCGACCTGGTGCGCGCGGCCGGCCAACTGGCCGAGGTGCAGGGGGAGGTCGAGCTGGTGGAGGGCGTGCGAGTACTCCCAACCGGCGGCCACACCCGCGGCTCGCAGGCCGTCCTGCTGGGTGCTGCCGATTCTCGCCAGGCCGGATCGCAAGCCATCTTCTGGGGCGACCTGATCCCAACGCGCTGGCAGATCCCGGTCCGCTGGACGAGCGCCTACGACGACTACCCGATCCAGGCGGTGGAGGCGCGCAACGATCTCGTTTCGCGCGCGGCCGCGGAGGGCTGGTGGTGCTACTTCACCCACGATCCGGGTTCTCTGCCGATCCAGATCGAGGCGACCGAGCGCGGCTTTCGCGTGAAGGAAGGTTCGTGAACGGAGGCGCCCGTCGTGGGCAGCTGGTTGCGCTGGCGTTCGTCTTCGCCGTCATCCTCGCTGCCTGCACAGCCTCGCCGTCCCCATCGCTCAGCCTCGCCGACTGCGCTCATGCCGATGCGAACGGCGTGGTGCTGTTGACCGCGGATAACCTGGCCTTCGACGCGCCATGCATCTCGGTAGCGGCAGATGTCACTTTTGCCATCCGCCTGGCCAACAAGGACAGCTCATCGCACAACGTGGCGATCTACGACACCCCGGACAAGGTGAACGAGTACCTGCGCGGCGAGATCATCAATAGCGGCGACACGATCGACTATACGGTCGACCCACTCTCCGTCGGCGAGTACTACTTCCTGTGCACGGTCCATCCTGTCATGAATGGTCCGCTGTTCATCGGTCTCGCCGACTAGGCCTCAGCGAGTAGCGCCCGCAGGTCGGGCCCGCTGATCGGTGCCTCCAGGCGGTCCTCGCCATCGAGGGCCACGACCGGGATGCGAAAGCCGTAGCGAACGATGAGGTCGCCATCGGTGTCGATGTCCACGCGTGCGTATCGGTCCGGTCCGAGCGTCACGTCGAGCAGTGCACGGGCGTCCTCGCAGAGGTGACAGCCGACGCGCTCGTAGAGGGTCACGCGGGGCGGGCTCGGCATGGCCCGATGATAGGATGATCGGCGGCGCCGCCCCCGTAGCTCAGTGGATAGAGCGTGGCCGTCCTAAGGCCAGCGTCGGGGGTTCGATTCCCTCCGGGGGCGCCATACCCCCCATCGCAGCGCCCGGGAGGGCTCGATCGTGACCAGCCAACAAGCGCCCAGCGCCGCAAGCGGACCGCTCTTCCTGGCCGACATCAGCGGCTACACCTCGTTCCTGCAGTCGGTGGCCGTGGTCATGGCGCACCGCCTCCTGAAGTCTGGTGCGGCCGAACTGGTGGGCCACGGCGCCTATGCGCTGATCACGGCCTCCGCCGCCTCCCGCTACGACATCCCGACCGAGGCCTCAGTCCCGCTCGTCGAGACGTACGAGCACTACTCGCCGATCAGCGCTCACCTGTATCCGCTGCGCGAAGCCTGACCCGTCAGCGACCGCCTCCGGCTAGTGCGCCGCAGCTCCGGCGCCGTTGAGCAGGATCACGCCGATGACGATGAGCCCGATCGCGCCGAGCTTCACCGCGTCGAGCACCTCGTGGAACATGAGATACCCGATCAGCACGATCGCCGCCGTGCCCACCCCCGACCAGATCGCGTAGACCACGCCCAGGGGGATGCTGCGCAGGCTGATCGACATGGCCCAGAAGCTGATCGCGTA
>JBDSIN010000218.1:0-2782 GCA_039917955.1 Candidatus Limnocylindria bacterium | reverse complement strand
CTCTCCATGAGCGCGTCGGGACTCAAACCCAGACGCTGCGCCGCCTCGTCAATCCGTCCCATCTCGTCCCCGCCGATGAGGACCGGGACGGTGCGTGCCGGCCGATCGGCCGGATCGGTCACGGCAGGGTCTTGAGGTACGCGACGACCGCTGCGATCTCCTCGGGGGAGAGGCTGTACGGCGGGCCCGCGAACGCCGGCATGCCGGCGCGCATCGCCGCGTCGGAGGTCGCCGGATCGGTCCCCGCGATCCACAGCTCGGCCCAGGTATCGGGGTTGGCTGCGAAGAGATCGGCGAGGTTCTCGCTGACCGGTCCGTCCTTCACACCGTGAAGGCTCGGGAAGATGGCCACCCCGGCCAGATCCGGCCCGTGGCAGGCCTGGCAGCCGGCTGCGTCCATGATGGCGACCGCGTTGAGGCCGCTACCGGATGGCTCTGGCGTGCCGCTCGCGGCCGATGGATTCTCGCCACTGAGGTTCGTTCCAAAGTAGGCGCCGCCGGCGAGCAGCACGATCGCAGTGAAGGCGAGCGCCCAGGCGGGCACGCCGCTGGTGCGTGATTCGATGGGCGTGTGAGCGGTCATCGGCTCAGTGGCCTCCGCCAGCTGCTGCCGGTGCCGCCGCCGCGATGCCGACGGTGTACTCCGCGCGACGCCCTTCGGTGTACATCAGGAAGAGGTTGACCGCGGCTGCGAACCCGCCGAGCGCAACCAGGCCGAGGCCGGCACCGCCGACGGCATTGGTCCAGAAGAGCGTGGCTTCGATCTCCTCCGATGGCGCGCCCCCTTGCAGCAGTGACCCGTGCACCACGCCGCCGGCGATCAGAGCCAACCCGGCGAGCGCGGTGCCCGCAAAGGTGGCCCACAGCGTTGCGGTGGTGACGACGGTGCCGCGCCAGTCGCGTCGAAGCAGGCGGGGGAAGGCGTGGTCGGTCAATGCCAGAAGTGCGAAGGTCGCCGCGCCAAAAAAGGCGAAGAAGCGGACCCCGATCGCCCATTCCGTGCCGCCGATCAGTTCGCGCACCGACCCGAGCGCTGCGAGCGCCTCGAGCAGAGCGGTGGCGGCCAGGAAGGCGAGCGCGACCATGGCGAACTGGACCGTGCCCGGCGACAGGAGGAGTGCCCATCGGTTCCGCACGCTCAGCAGCAGGTTGGCGATCGCCAGGAAGGCGGGGACCACGAGCATGATCGTGGCCGCGTTGCCGGCCTGCGTCAGCGCGAACGGCACCGAACTGTCGAGGAGGGCCCCGAGCGGCGCCAGGACCGCAAGGGCCGCCCATGTCAGCCAGCCGAGCAGCGCCACGCCCGACGAATGCAGCACGTTGCCGGTCGCCCGCGGAACGATGTAATAGAGCACCCCGAAGGCCAAGCCCAGGATCCAGACGGTCTCCAGGCCCCGGGCATACGCCGCGCCAACCAGGGACAGGAAGGTCGTCCCCTCGGCCACCAGGGGGACGAGTGTCCCGACCGCGTACAGCACCGTGAATCCCAGCAGCGCGACACCGAAGAACCAGACCGATGCATACGGCCGCTCGCGAGTCGACATGCCGGTCCGCCAGAAGACATCGTTGACGAGCAGCAGGGCGAGCAGCAGGACACCATCGACGGGGAGGGGGAATTCGGCGAGCGTGCCGGTAGCGGCGATCGATGGGACATAGATGGCGGTCAGCCCGGCCAGCATGCCGACGTTCCACAGGCCGGCGGCGGCCGCGCCAATCTGCTCGTCGGCGAGGCGCTGTCCGAGCACGCGGGGAGTGATGAACAGGATCGCCCCCAGTCCCGCGTTGCTCAGCCAGCCGAAGACGACCGCGTTCCAGAACCCGGCACCGACCGTGGCGGGGCTCATCACGATGTCCAGCGTGCCACTGAAGGTGGGCACGCTCAGGGTCAGGCTCAGCTGATCGGGGAAGAGCTGCATCCCCGCCCAGAGGACCCCGATGCCGGTTCCCGCCACCAGCCAGACGATCGCCGCCACCAGGAATATGGTGGCCGCCGCGTCGGGTCCATCGGGGATCAGCGGCATGCGACGCCGAGCGGGAGTGTCGTACGGTCGCAGCTTCTTGGGATTCACTGCCATCGGCGCGTGCAGGCCTCCAGCGGAACAGGCGGATCGGTGCGTCCGGGTTCGGTGCGGGTCGCGCCACGCACGAACCCGGCGGCATTGTAGCCGACGCTACGCCGCGGGCACCTCGCTCATCAGCGCCAGCACGTTGCCGTCGGGATCCCGGAAGAATGCCATCCACAGGTCGTAGGCCGGGTCTCGGTGCACCACGTGCGGCTGGTCGTCGAAGGTCACGCCGCGCGCCTCGAGTATGGTCACGGCCTGACCGATGTCGGCGACCCGGTAGTAGATCGCCGACTCGCCACCGAAGGCGCGTCCCTCGGGCTCCACCAGCATCAGTCGCACCCCATCGAGGTCGAAGAACGCCATGCCGGGGAACGCGAACTGAAACGGCATCCGAGCGCGTCCCGGTAGAACGCGACCGCTCGATCAACATCGGTGACCTGCACCCTGATCTGCCCGATCTGCCGCAAGCCGAATCCGTCGCCAGCCACCCGGTCGTCTCCTCGGATGTTTGACCGATACTGCCGCGGAGACTACCATCGGCAAGCGGGGTGGAGCAGTGGTAGCTCGTCGGGCTCATAACCCGAAGGTCGTCGGTTCGAATCCGTCCCCCGCAACCAACGTCAGTTACGCACGGAAGCCGCCTCCCCCCAGGCGGCTTTCGTCTTGCCCGGTGCGATTCATCGAGGGGCGGCGAGACTCGCTGCGGCCCAGCGGGC
>JBDSIN010000217.1:0-2585 GCA_039917955.1 Candidatus Limnocylindria bacterium | reverse complement strand
GGGCTCGCCGGATCGCCGGCCAGTGCCACGCTGATGCCGCCGGTCAGCATGAGCGTGCTGATCGCCGCGACGAGCGGGCCGCGCAATCGTCCCAAATGTTTGAGATCCATGATCATTTCCTCGGTTTGTCCCGGTACTCGTTGCCGGACTCTGAAAAGAAGATGCGCGCCCCTTCGTGAATGGGCGGTTAACGGTTCCCGCCACGTTGTTGCCGAGCCCGACACGCGGCACTCATCCGGCACTCACATTGAAAGGGCGACAATGTCTGCATGTTGCACCTGGCGTGCCGGTGAAGATCCTGGTCCTCGAGGACGATGTCCGTTTGAGCGCACTGCTGCTTCGCGGGCTTCGTCGCGAGGGGCACGCGGTCGACCATGCAGCCACGATCGAGGACGGTCGGTGGATGGCGACCGAGTCGACCTACGACGTCATGATCTTCGACGTCATGCTTCCGGACGGTGATGGGTATGACCTGTGCGCGGAACTGCGTACAGCGGGTAGGTGGACTCCCGTCCTCTTCCTGACGGCGCGGGGAACGGTCGAGGATCGCGTGCGAGGACTCGACGTCGGCGGCGACGACTACCTCGTCAAGCCGTTCGCATTCGCCGAGTTGCTCGCGAGGCTGCGCGCAGTGGCGCGTCGGGGCGTGGTCGAACGTCCGGTGCAGCTCACCGTCGGGGACCTGGAGGTCGACCCGGTGGCCCACCGGGCAGTGGCGGGCGATCGAGCACTGGTCCTGACCGCCCGCGAGTTCGCGCTGCTCGAGTTTTTCGCGCGCCAGCCCGATACAGTCCTCAGCCGCTCGACCATCCTCGAGCAGGTCTGGGACTGGGCATTCGATGGCTCTCCCCGAATCATCGACGTCTACGTGCGGACGCTTCGCACACAGCTCGGCGAGGGGCGCGACCGCCCGCGGATTGAAACGATCCGTGGCGCAGGATATGCCCTGCGAGCCTCTCCCCTTCCAGCGAGCGGGGGTCACCGGTGACCATCCGGACGCGCCTGGCGCTGATCTACGCAACAGCCGTCGCGTTGACCATCGTGGTGGTTGGAACCGTCATCTGGTTCCAGCTCGGCGACGTCCTCCGCGCTGAACTGGGACAACGCATCGACCTCCGCCTTGGGGCAGTGCAGTCCGCACTTGAGAACGGTCAGCAGGCGGGTCTGCAGGAGGGTGACGCCGATACGGCGGGGACGTGGGTGATCCTGTTCGGGTCAGAAGGTTCCCGATTGGAGTCCAGTGCTGGCGCGCCCGATCTTGCCGCCGTGCCGTCGATCAACGGCCCAATGAATGTGAACGGGCGCCCGGTGATGGTCCGCACCGAGCGAATGGACGGCGGACTAACGCTCGTGGCGGGCCTCAGCCTGGAACCCGTGGCGGCGGCGCAGGCAGCGCTGGCCGAACTCATCGGGTTCGCTGGACTCGTGGCGATCCTGGTTTCCGGGCTCGGAGGCTGGTGGCTGGCTGGACGTGCTCTCGCACCGGTTGCCACCATGACGGCCGAGGCAGCTGCGATCAGCCAGGCCGACCTCGAGCGACGCCTGCAGGAACCGGAATCGATGGACGAGCTCGGTGTCCTTGCCAGGACCCTGAACAGCATGCTTGACCGCGTCGCCGATAGCGTAGGTCGCCAGCGGTCCTTCCTGGCGTCCGCTTCACACGACCTGCGAACGCCCCTTGCGGCGCTCGCGACGGAGCTCGAGCTTGCCGACGACGCCCGGGTTTCGTCCGATGAATTGCGCGTGGCCCTGCGTGCCGCCCGAGCCGACGTCGCGCGCCTCGCCGATCTTGCCAACGACCTGCTGGAACTGGTCGCAGCCGAAGCATCGGGGCGCCCATTGCTGCGGACCCCAACCCGTATGAGCGAGCTCCTCGATAGCGTCATTCGGCGCGTTCTGCCACTGGCGCAAGCCGCCGAGGTGGAGGTGACGGCAGATTCCAGCGACATCGTATTGAGTCTTGACCGCGTGCGGGTCGAGCAGGCCGTCGGCAACCTGGTGGTCAACGCGATCGCCGTTTCGCGGGGCGGTTCTGGCGTCGAGGTGGTGGTCCGCCACGGCTCGTCCGGAGAATCACCCTTTCTCGAAATCGAAGTCCTCGACCGCGGGCCGGGTGTCCCACAGGAGGAGCGAGAATTTATTTTCGAGCCGTTCCACCGGGGATCCCGGGCTCGAGGCGCAGGCTCAGGCCTCGGGCTTGCGACGGCGCGCGCGGCCGTCGAGGCTCACGGCGGACAGGCCGGGGTAGCCGATCGACCAGGTGGCGGTGCGCGGTTCTGGCTCCGTTTCCCGGCGTGACCGTTGGCCGACCTGTCCGCCCTCCGCTCCGCAGGAGCCTGGAGGACCGTCTACCTGTCAGCATGAGGCCGTGCGATTGGATCCGGTCATCACCGCGGTCGATGCCCACGCCGGTGGTGAGCCCGGGCGCGTGATCATCGGCGGCGTCCACGACGTGCCTGGCGCGACCATGCTCGAGAAGCGCAATCACCTGGCCGAGCACGGGGATCGGCTGCGTCGGTTGATGCTGCGCGAGCCGCGCGGCTACCCCGCACTCTGCGCCAACCTGATCCTGCCGCCCACCGACC
>JBDSIN010000216.1:0-3279 GCA_039917955.1 Candidatus Limnocylindria bacterium | reverse complement strand
CTCGTCCAACGCCACCACCCTCAACACGATCTACCTCCGGCGCCGGCAGCGTCGTAGATCTGCCTTCACCACTCATAACGCGCCGGCAGGCGAGAATCCGACAATGTTCGCCGAATCGCGCGGCGTCCACGGGGGAATGCCTGTGGATAACTCGCGGCGCGGCCGAATCGATTGTGGATAACCCCCCTTGTCACTCGCATCCCCCGCGCGGCATGCTTGTGGCGTCCCGGAGGGGCAGCTGGCCGACTGGAGATCACATCAACGGTCGCCGCGGTTCCTTCGGGGCTTTTGTTTGTCCGCGGATCGCTGCCCGGGCCCCTCCCGATCCGGGAGTGAGAGGGAGCTGGTGCGGCCCGAGCTCGCAACCACCTGGTGGCTACAACGGCCAAGATGACCGCTCTGCATGGCCACCGTAGCCGCCGGGTAGCTAATCGGCCATCCACGGACCGAATTTGGCCGCAACCTGGCCGTTGTGGCCACCCAGTGGCTACCGGCGCAGGCGAGTGCAGGCGAGTGCAGGCGAGTGCAGGCGAGTCCCGCTAGCGTCGCTCGTCGAGGCGCCGCAGGATCGCATCCAGCAGCTCATCTCCGCCATCCGAGTCGAAGATCGCCTGCCCGCTGGCCGATCCCGGGGCCAGGAAGACCGCGTTCCACAGGCCGGGCGCGGCCCCGGTCATCGCCTCGGCCGCAGTCGCCGCGGCCTCCCCTGACGAGGCGGCGAAGAGCTTCGGGAACTCGCCCAGCCCCGCCACGCTCGAGGCGTCGCCCGGCACGGAGATCAGGATCAGCTGATCGACCAGCTCCGGTGACTCCCGGCCGACGACCAGCGCCGCGGCCCCACCACTCCCCGCCGCCACCAGAGCGACGCGCTCCAGGCCACGCTCATCCCGCAGGTACCTGATGGCCGCTCGCACGGCGGCGGCGTCGCTCCGATCCGGCGCAAGCGCCGTCATCCTCTGTTCGGCCATCGCCAGCGCAGCGGCCTCCCACTCACCGGCATCGGTGCCGGTGTCGTGGACCAGCACGACGCCGTAGTCGCCGTCGCCCCACGCGATCCCGCCGCCATCGGTGCCAAACTCAACCCGTGCGCCGCTGCCAACCGCGCCGCTGCCAAGCGGTGCGCACGCGATCAGCAGCAGGCCAAGGGTCGAGGCAGCAGCCCGCGCGAGCATCGGCCCAGTCATCAGAAGGCCCATCAGAAGGCCCACCAGCCGACCGCGAATCGGCCGGCGAAGTACGCCATCGCCGCCAGGCTGGCCGCAGACAGCGTGACCAGCACCCAGCGCCGTTCGGCGAGCAACCCCAGCGACACGAACAGCGGGAAGAGGGTCAGCGAGTAGCGCGGCACGCTCATCACGAACGAGGTGGAGACGAACAGGATCCAGTTGCCGGCCATCCACGCGAACATCGACGGCCGCAAGCGGAACGCGGCATGCAGGGTCCCGGCAAGGCCGATGCCGATGAAGAGCAGCTCCATCCAGCCGATCATCAGCGCGGTATCCGGATTCTTGTTCGATATCCAGCCCCAGACCGACGCGATCCCCTGCCACGGTGGGGCGAGCGACTTGAACCAGTGCTCGTTCTGGATGCGCATAAAGGTGAGCGGGTCACCGTAGACGACCTGGTTGAGCCCCAGGTAGACGCCGAACCCGATTCCCACCAGGCCGATCGCCAGCCATTCCGGACGGAGCCGCCGCTCCTCCGGGGGACGCTGCAGCCACTGCCAGGCGGCCTCGGCTGCGAGGGCCGGGATCAGGATCAGGCCGTTCACCCGGGTCATGGCCGCCAGTCCCCCGAGGAGCCCCGCCAGCCACCACCAATCGGTCCGTGCCGCCAGGAATGAGCCAAGTACGAGCGCCATGAAAAGCGCTTCGGTGTACGGAATGTGCAGGAAGTAGGCGGTCGGGAAGATGAGCAGGAACCACGCGGAACGCATCGCCACGGCGGGTCCCTCGTCCTGTCGTACCAGCCGGTACATGAGCGGTGCCACGAAGAGCGACGCCACCGTGGCAACCACGAACGCGCTCGACAACGGGTCGTTCAACGCGGCGTTGACGAGCGTGGCCAGCCACGGGAAGAGCGGGAAGAAGACGATGTAGAGCGGGAGGTCACCGGGGTAGATGGACCGATACCCGTTCGGTCCCACCAGGTCGCCCGCATCGGCGGCGCGGTAGCCGAAGACGACCAGGTCCAGGTAATGCGGCGCGTCCCAGCGGCTCCAGAGCTCCAGTACCCCGTGCGGGCCGGAGACGGTGCCGTTGGTGAAGATCGCGTAGGCCAGCGCGCCGGCCACAAGCACGCCCAGCTTCACGAGCAGGGTCAGACCGATCAGGCGCCGATCGGTCTCCTCAAGGCGGGCCATGCGGCGCAGTGTACGGTCGGCTGGTAGACTTCGGCTCCCATCCCCTCGTGATGGCCGGTCGGGGCGTGGCGCAGCCAGGTAGCGCGCATCGTTCGGGACGATGAGGCCGGAGGTTCAAATCCTCTCGCCCCGACCAATGCCACGTCTTCGCTCCTGTTTGCGGCCATACCGACGGCATGTGGCGGCCATTCGCCTGAGCTCATGCCATCTGGCCCGGCAAAGGAGGGTCGCCTAGCCCATCTCAAGTGTTGGCGCCACGCGCCACAGTCCTCGCATGCACGTCCTGTTGCGGGCCGGCTGGTTGGCCCTGCCCCTCGCCATACTCCTTGCCGCGTGCGCCCAGCCCGCCGTGGCACCGAGCCAAAGCGCCGCGATCATCGATGACGAGCTGGTGCTGACGAAGTCACCGACCTGCAGCTGCTGCTCGGAGCACGAGGCCTATCTGCGCGATGCGGGGCTGCGCATTCGGGTCGAGGTGACCGAGGACATCGCGGCCGTGAAGGATGCGTACGACATCCCGACCGACATGCGCAGCTGCCACACCTCGGTGATCGCCGGCTACTTCATCGAGGGCCACGTGCCGCTGGAGGCTATCCAGCAGCTCCTCCGTGAGCGGCCGGATCTCGACGGCATCGCACTCCCGGGTATGCCGTCCGGCGCGCCGGGGATGGGTGGCGCCCCGAGCGGGCCGCTGACCGTGTATGGCATCCGCGACGGCCAGGTGGTTGGCGAGTTCGGCGACTTCTAGCTCCCTGAGAAACTAGCTCCTCGATGACGGCGACCGGCACGAGGTCGTGAGCCGTGTGGAACTCGGCGACCCACTCGGCGGCGTGCCGGTCGGCGAGGTCGCAGATATCTCCTTCGAACGGCAGCCGGCCTGTCGCGTACAGGCTGGCGTATGCCGTGGCCAGGGCTGC
>JBDSIN010000215.1:0-7858 GCA_039917955.1 Candidatus Limnocylindria bacterium | reverse complement strand
CGCTCGCCGGTGAGCCGCCGGCGCGCATCGTGCTAGACGACGAGGGTACGATCCGGGCTGTGGCACAGGCGCTGATGCGCCCCGCCGGCTTCGGTCGCCAGGTGGCCTACGTCGCCCACGGCCCGATCTGGGAACGCTCCGCCGCCAACGACGGTCAACTGCTCGCTTGGATGCTCCACGGGCTGCGTCTGCTCGCGAACGAAGAGCGTGCCCTGGTGGTCAAAGTCGACCCTCGAGCAGAGTCCGGTGACCCGACCGACTTCGTCGATCTGGCCAATGCTCAGGATCTGCGCCGGGCCCCCGATCTCCAGGCTCCGACGACTCGGATCGTCGACCTGCTCGACGGTGGCCCAGACCTCGAGGCCTCGTGGCATGCCGACGCCCGCCGCCTCTCGCGCCGCGCCGAGCGCGAAGGGACGAGGGTGACCATCTCGCGCAACCCCGATCCTGCCGAGATCGGCATCCTGCACGACCTGCTGACTCGCGCCGCGGAGCACGGTGGCGGCTTCCGCGTCCGCTCTCCGGAATTCCTCACTCGCCTTGCGACCGAGTTTGCCGCGTCGGGCGGCTGGTACCTGGGCATCGCCCGCGTGGAGGGCGTGCCCATCTGTGCCATGGCCTTCCCGCGCCTCGCCGGCCGCGCCTACTACCTCTACGGCGCCCTCCTGCGCGACGAGCGCTACAAGCACCACTACGCCGCCCATGCGGTCCTCGCCGGGATGCTCCACGCCCTCGCCACCGGTGGCTGCACCAGCGTCGACATGTGGGGTGTCGTCGAACCGGACGACCACAAGGCCGATCCCGCCTGGAAAGGCTTCTCCGACTTCAAGCGAACCTTCGGTGGCACCCGGCTCCGCCACCCCGGCCTCTTCGACCTGGTGACCGATCCGTTCTGGTACCGCGTTCGTGAGGTGCGCGCGAAGCTGTTCAATCGCGTAACAGACGCCTAGCGCCCAGCGTACCGGCCCCCACTTCAGGGGAGCTGTTGACTCCGTAACACCGCCGCGTGATCGGCGTCGTGACGGCACCTACTCCGTACGCCGATCTCAACAGCCTTCTCGACAGAGCCGGGTTGCCGTAATTCGCGCCGGGACGCACGCACTCATCCACATCGCCCCTCGGCGTCGGGGGTATCGGTCCAGGCCTCCGGCAGGCTGACGAGCAGGGTGCGCAGCACCTCCGGCGTGCGTGCCAGCAGGGCGGTCGTCTGGGCGATGAAGCTTGTCATGAGGACTCCTTCTCGCCGACCGTCTTCAGGCGCCCTCGGTGGCGGGCGCAGGCTCGGCATCGGGCACCGAGGCAGGGGCGGGGCTGGGGGCTCTGGCGGGCTTGGGGGCTGCAGCGGGCGCGGGTACCGGTACGAAGCCGGTGCGGTAGCGCTCGACGAAGGTGCGGGCGCCGCGTTCGGCGAAGAATTGCTCGGCAAGGTCGGCGGCCACTGCGGCGGTGTCATCGTGGCCCCGACCCATCTCGCCCCATTCGAGGGCGGTCGTGGCGTGATCGGTCCATGAGCCGGTGACGGCGTGCAGGTCCATGGCTTCCTGGTATCCGGCACGCGCCTCGGCCCAACGGCCGTCCCGGGCGGCCAGCGCCGCGCGCGCCTGGGCCAGGATCGGCGGCGCACCGGCCACGTCCCGCAGGCGGGTGATCGCGCCGATGGCAGCCTCCAGCTCATCCCGCAGTCCGCCGGCCGCGGCGGCATGTGCCGCCACGGTGCCACCCTCCACCGTCTGGTTGAAGTCGGCGGCTGCGGCCAGGCCGTCGCGCGCCGCATCGGTCCATTGCGCCCGTGCGAATTCAATCCAGGCCTGGACGTTCAGCCCCGAGGCGTCGACCATCGGGCTCTGCAGCGAGCCGTGAATCTCCTCGAGCACACGCATCTGGGCATCCGCCTCGGCATCGTTGCCGCGAAGGGCCGCGCGGACGGAGCGCGCGTAGGCGAAGCCGCCGCGCCAGAAGGCGTGCGGCTGCTCGATCTCCTCCATGGCGGCGATGCGGTCCATCCACCCATCCCAGTCGCCGGTCGTGAACGCATTGGCGGCACCCATCATCAGCGCCTGGTTGATCCAGCCGCCGGTCATGCCGTAGCGGACGGCCATCTCGTACATCTCGCGGGCCTGGGTGACGTTGACCGTCATGTCGTCGTCGGAGCCCATCAGGTTATTGCGCGCGCGCAGCGAGGCCGGACGCAGTCCGTATCGGTCTGCGAGGGCAATCGCGCCCTGCAGGGTGCCGGTCGCCTCGACCCGGCGACCCAGGCCGAGCAGCGCCGTGCCGCGGTTGATCATGGCCTCGATGACGGGGCTGACCAGCCCGTGTCGGCCGCCAAGCTCCATCGCTCGGTCGGCTGTGGTGACCGCCTCGGCCGAGCGGCTGACGAGCATGTAGACGCGAGACAGCTCCGCCAGCGCCGCCGCGTACTCGGCCGAGTCGTTGATCGGCTCGGCCTCGGCCAGCGCCTCCTCGAAGGTCTTGATCGCCTGCAGTTCCACCCGGGCGCTGGTCTGGTGGCGCCCCAGCCAGGTGGCGGCGCGCAGCGCGCCGGGGGCATCTGCCAGCGCCCGAAACAGGTCGCGGGCATCCCCGGCGTGCCGGATGGCGGCGTCGAGGTCACCCGTCTCCTCGCCCACCTCGCCGGCGCGCAGGTGAATCGATGCCTGCTCGGCCGGATCGGTGGTCACCAGCAGGGCCTGGTCGAGGTAGGCCGCTGCCTGGCGCATCGAGTGCAGGCTCGCGGCCCGCTCGGCGGCGCCCTGCAGGGCGACCCGCGCCTGCGCGGCCAGCGCATCGGCCTCGGCTCCGGGACGCGAGGCCTGGTAGGCGGCCACGTAGTGCGTGGCCAGCACCCCGGCCAGCTCGTCGCTGCCGAGCGTCTCGAAGAAGCGCGCCGCGGCGAGATGGCGCACTCGGCGGTCCGGCTTGGCGAGGTTCTGGTACGCGACCTCGCGCACCAGCGCCTGCACGAACTGGTACTGGCCGCGATCCGGCGAGCGGGGATCCGCGATCAACGTCACCAACTCGCGGCGTGTCAGCCGCTCCAGCTGCGGGGTCAGCTCCGCGGCCGATCTGCCGGCTACCGCCGCCAGCGCCTCCACCGTGAAGCTTTGGCCCAGCACCGATGCGTCGAGCATCAGCGCTCGATCCTCCGGCAGGTTGTCATCAAGGCGCGAGGCGATGAGCGCGTGCAGCGTCTCGGCCACGCCGAGCTGGCCCAGGTCGCCGGTGACGTGGTATCGGCCATCGACCGGGGTCAGCAGCCCGCGGTCGAGCAGCATGCGGACAGTCTCAACCGCGTAGAGCGGGATCCCCTCTGCGCGCTGGACCATGGCGCGCAGCGCGATCGGCGGCAGGCCTGGCACCACTCCCTCGAGCAGCTTGCGCATGACGTCATCCGGAAGCGGCTCGAGGTTGATGCGCGTCACGGAGCGTACCGATGCGCCGAAGTCGCTGCGCCGCTCCAGCAGCTCGGGGCGCGCCAGCGCCACCACAAAGATCGGCGAGTTGCGGCTCCAGCGCAGCAGGTCCTCGACGAAGTCGAGCATTCCCTGGTCGGCCCACTGCAGATCGGTGAAGACCAGGATCACCGGCGCCACGCCGGCCATCCGCTCGAAGAAGGTGCGCCAGGCGGAGAAGAGCTCCTCTCGCCCCTCGGTCGGCAGTTCCGAGAGCCCCAGCAGGCCGGCCAGGCGCGGCTCGATCCAGCGCCGCTCGGCGGCGTCGACCACGAACTCGTCGAGGGTGGCGCCCAGGCGACGGCGGATGGTGGCCTCGTCATCGGTCTCGGCAATGCCGCAGCGTCTCCTCACCATCTCGGCCAGCGCCCAGTAGCTGATCCCCTCGCCGTAGGACGGGGAGCGACCCTCGTGCCAGTAGGCGGTGTCGACCACGCCGTCGAGGTACTTCTCGAATTCCCAGGCCAGGCGGCTCTTGCCCATCCCCGCCTGCCCGACCACCGACACCAGGCGGCTCTTCCGCTCGCGGGCGGTGGCGTCGAAGAGGTCCTTGAGCAGGCTCAGCTCGTCGTCCCGGCCGACGAACGGCGGCTCCAGCAGGGCGCTGCGCCCCGATCCGCCGCGCCGTGCCACGACCGTGATCGCTCGCCAGGCCGCGACCGGCGCCGCCTTGCCCTTGAGCGCCTGCTCCCCCGCCGGCTCGAACATGATTGAGGTCGAAGCGGCATGCATGGTCGCCTCGCCGACCAGCACCGTGCCGGGCGCGGCGGCCGACTGCAGCCGGCTGGCCGTGTTGACGAGGTCGCCGGCCACCATCCCCTGGTTAGAGGCGCCGATGGTCACCGCCGCCTCCCCGGTCAGGACCCCGGCGCGCGCCTGGACCGGGTGCGCCTCGTCGCCGAGCGACGGGACCTCTGTCACCAATTCGAGCGCCGCTCTGACGGCCCGCTCGGCGTCATCCTCGTGCGCGGTGGGCGCCCCCCAGACCGCCATCACCGCGTCACCGATGAACTTCTCGATCACGCCTCCATGCCGCTGGATCACCTGCTGGCTGATCTCGAAGTAGCGGCTCAGCAGCTCCCGTGTCTCCTCGGGATCGCGTCCTTCGGCCAAGGTGGTAAAGCCGACCAGGTCGGCGAACAGAACCGATACCAGCCGCAGCTCCGCGATGGGCTGCGTCCCTGGCTGGGCTCCCGCGACCGGCGGCGGATGCGGGCCGGATGCATCGGTCAAGAAGGGAGACCCGCAGTGGAAGCAGAACTTGGCTGTCGCCGGGTTGACCGTGCCACACACGCCGCAGGTGGCGGACATGGCGTGGCCGCAGTTGTTGCAGAACCGCGCGGCCGGGTCGTTGAGGGTGCCGCAGTTCGAACAGGCCACCAGGGTCGGATCCATTACCGGAGACCTTATACCGAACCGGGCGGCTGCTGTGAAGTTACCCTCGGCGTGTGCGTGCGCAATTGCGGCATGTGTGGTTCCGCGTCGTCGGGGTCTCCGGCGTGAATCCCATCTCCCGGCGGCTGCATCCCATCCTGTACCGATGGACCGGCGGCGCCAGGCTGCTCGGCCGATCCCTGGGCAACCTGACGATCCTGCTCACCACGGTGGGACGCCGAAGTGGAAGGCCTCGCGTGCCGCACCGAAAGGACCGGCGTCTTTCGGTGTTCGGCCGCCAGCTGCGGGTGAGCCGGGTGGTGGGGCAGGGCTGGCTGGCAGCCGAAGTGGCTGGTTTACGCACACTCGCGCACGCGAGTGTGGTGTGGCTCGACGTTGGGGTGAGCCTGCGAGCTGACGCGTGAAGCGGGCAAGGAACTGAACGAGGTGACGACGCTCGGTCAGGGGTGCTGAGGAGGAGCAAAGAAGAGGCGCGAGGCGGCCGGTCTGCTGCGAGTTGCGGTAGCCGAGCGAGGACCGGCCGGCTCGCGCCACATCTCCATCGGTCCATCCTGAGCCCCTCACCTCGCGTGCTACCCTTTGCCGACCATGGACCTGGCACGCCTGCGGGCCGCCCCGGCCGCCGTGGCGAAGCGCATCTCGCGGAACGCAGACCAGGCGGCCAGCGCGCCCACCATCGAATCCGTCGTCGCGGAAGCGCGGCGCCATCGGCCGAGCGTCAACGTCGGCCTGATCGAGCGCGCCCACCAGGTTGCCGCCACCGCCCACGAGGGCCAGCTGCGAGCTTCGGGCGAGCCGTACATCACGCACCCGGTGGCGGTTGCCTACGAGCTGGCCACGCTCCAGATGGACGCCGAGAGCCTCGCTGCGGCCCTTCTCCACGACGTGCCTGAGGACACCGGACTCACCATCGCCGACCTCGAGAAGCGCTTCGGACGCGAGGTAGGGCGGCTGGTCGACGGGGTCACCAAGCTCTCCAAGTTCGGCAGCGCCCGGAGCATGGAGGAGCAGCAGGCGGAGAACATCCGGAAGATGTTCATGGCCATGGCCGAGGACGTGCGGGTGGTCATCATCAAGCTCGCCGATCGGCTCCACAACATGCGCACCCTGAGCTTCCTGCCGGTCGACAAGCAGGCGCGCATCGCGGCCCAGACGATGGAGATCTACGCCCCGCTGGCGCACCGCCTGGGCATCTGGCAGTGGAAGTGGGAGCTCGAGGATCTCTCCTTCAAGTACACCGAGCCGGAGCAGTACCGCGTCCTGGTGGAGATGCTCGCCGACCGCCGCAAGGAGCGCGAGTCGTTCATCAACAAGAGCATCTCGATCCTGCGCAAGGAGCTCACAAAGGTGGGGATCCAGGCCGAGATCAGCGGTCGCCCCAAGCACCTGTACAGCATCCACAAGAAGATGGAGCGCAAGGGAGCCGAGTTCAGCGAGATCTACGACCTGCATGCCGTGCGGCTGATCGTGGAGGAGCTGAAGGACACCTATGCGGCACTCGGTGTGGTCCACTCGCTCTGGCGACCGATCCCCGGGCAATTCGACGACTACATCGCCATGCCCAAGGCGAACCTGTACCAGAGCCTGCACACCGCGGTGATCGGCCTGGATGCCAAGCCGCTCGAGGTGCAGATCCGCACGCGCCAGATGCACGAGGTGGCCGAGGCGGGGATCGCCGCCCACTGGCGCTACAAGGAGGGCAGCCGTGGCGATCGCCGCTACGACGAGAAGCTCGCCTGGGTGCGACAGCTGATCGAGTGGCAGCGCGAGGTGGTTGACGCCACCGAGTTCGTGGAGGGGCTCAAGCTCGACATCTTCCAGGACCAGGTCTTCGTCTTCACCCCCAAGGGCGACGTCAAGGACCTGCCGAGCGGTGCAACACCGCTCGACTTCGCCTACCGGATCCACACCGATGTCGGCCACCGCACGATCGGCTCCAAGGTCAACAATCGCCTGGTGCCGCTCGACTACCGCCTGCGCAACGGCGACATTGTCGAGATCATCACCACCAAGGCGGCGCACGGGCCGTCGCGCGACTGGCTCAGCATCGTTCGCACCAACCAGGCACGCGAGAAGATCCGCGCCTGGTTCAAGCACCAGCAGCGCGACGAGAACGTCGCCCAGGGCAAGGAGCTGCTCGACCGCGAACTGCGTCGCCTGGCGCACGAGACGCTGTCGAGCGTCAACGCCGATCGCCTGGCCGCGCTCGCGGCGCAGGCGCACTACAAGGAGCTCGACGACTTCTACGCCGCCATCGGGTACGGGGCCGTTTCGCCGGCGAGCGTGGTCGGCAAGCTCGAGATCCACGACGACTCCGCGCTGGCCCTCCCCGAGGTGGCGCCGCCGGCGGTCTCGGTGCCGTCGTCCACCGGGATCCGGGTCAAGGGGGTGGGGGACCTGCTGGTGCGCTTCGCGAACTGCTGCTCACCGATTCCGGGCGATCCGATCACCGGCTACGTCACGCGCGGCAAGGGGGTCACGGTGCACCGCGCCACCTGTCCGTCGGTCCTCTCTGAGCGCGACATCGAGCGACTGATCGACGTGGACTGGCAGGCGGCCGACCTGCAGACCTACCCGATCACGGTGCGCATCGCCGCCATCGACCGGCCCGGGCTGCTAAGCGAGATCACCAACGTGGTGGCCGAGGACAAGGTGAACATCGTGGCCGCCTCGATCGGGACCCATCCGGATGGCACCGCCGCGATCACCGCCACCCTCAGGGTGACGTCGCTGCAGCAACTTTCCAAGGTGCTGCAGCGAATCGAGCGGGTGCGTGACGTGACCAGCGTGACTCGGGAGGCTCGGTAGGCTCGGTAGGCTCGGTAGGGGAGCGCGGCGGCCGGCCGGTGGCTGCGTTGTCCTCGTCCGTTTCGCCCTTCCGGCGCTATTTCTCAGCGGCGGGTGGTTGTGGCAAGCGTGTGAGGTCACTCGCGGCCCGCCGCACCGTAATTCTTGCTGGCTGAGAGGTAGGCCATTGGAGGCGCTCACGGCTGCCACTTCTCCGGCGTAAG
>JBDSIN010000214.1:0-4561 GCA_039917955.1 Candidatus Limnocylindria bacterium | reverse complement strand
TCGGGGCTGGCGGCCACCCAGAACCTGCTCTACCTGCTCGACCCCGGCGACCGGCTGCTGATGAGCGACGACGTGTACGGCGGCACATGGCGCCTGGCCGACAAGGTCTGGAAGCGGTACGGCGTGGAGACCGATACCGTCGACATGCGCGACCTCGATGCGGTGGCCGCCGCGCTGACCTCCCCGCCGGCGACTGGCATGGTCTGGATCGAGACGCCCACCAACCCGCTCCTCAAGGTGGTCGACATCAGGGCGGTGGTGGCGCTGGCCGCGACGACCGGCGCGCTGACGGTGGTCGACAACACCTTCGCCACGCCGTATCTCCAGCGTCCGCTGGAGCTGGGCGCGGACGTGGTGATGCACTCGGCCACCAAGTACCTCTCCGGCCATTCCGACGTGATCAGCGGCCTGCTGGCGACCCGGCGCGAGGATGTCGCCGAGCGGCTGCGATTCCATCAGAACGCGGCGGGTGCCGTCCCCTCGCCGTTCGATTGCTGGCTGGTGATGCGTGGCATGCGCACGCTGGCGGTCCGCATGGAGCGGGCGTCGCAGAATGCGGCGCACATCGCGGACTGGCTGACCGGCCGATCCGAGGTCACCCACGTGTACTACCCGGGACTGGCCGACAACCCGCAGCGCGAGCTCGTCGAGCGTCAGATGCGGCTGCCCGGCGCCATGGTCAGCTTCGAGCTCGCCGGCGGCGAGGCAAAGGCTCGCAAGGTCGCCGAGGCGACCCGTCTCTTCACGCTGGCGGAGTCGCTCGGTGCGGTCGAGTCGCTGATCGAGCTGCCGGCGGCGATGACGCACGCCTCCGTCGCGGGGTCGCCACTCGAGGTCCCCGTCGGGCTGGTGCGCCTGTCGGTCGGGATCGAGGCGGTCGAGGACCTTGTCGCGGACCTGGAGCACGCACTCAGCGCATGACCGGTACCGATCCGTCCCAGCTCCCCGAGGACGGCCCCACCGAACTGGTCGAGGGGCGCGACGGCGAGTTGGTGGAACGCCTCTCCGGGGGCACGGCGACGCTGTTGCTGGTCTGGTTGATCGGTGTCGGCGTCGGGACGGCCCTCCTCGGCGCGTGGCTGCTGGCCGCGGTCGTGCTCGAGGTGCGCCTCGATGTTGAGCACCTGTTCGGGGCGCCCGGACTGTATACGGCTCTGTATGGCTCCACCGGACCCACCGTGCTCTGGTTGACCGGGCGCGCGCAGGGGCATCGGCTCGGCTGGTTCGTATGGACCGCGGCCAAGATCGGGCTGGTGATGGCCGCCATCCTTGTCGGCGGAGCCGTGATGGTCACCGCGGTGATGGGTTCCAACCCGGGAAGTAACTTCGTGGTGGTTGCCACAGCCCTGGTCGGCCTCACACTCGCCGCGTCGTTCGTGTGGGCCCTGGCCACCTGGGCGGCTGACCGATACATCGCCCGCGCTCGGCTGGAAGGCGATCAGACCTCGTAGGTGCGGAGCGGCTCGGCGACCTCCACCTCGCCGTCGTAGGCGGCCCGCGCCTCGGAGAGCGCCCAGTCGGTGCCGTCCATGACGGGGATGTGGGTCATCAGCAGCCGCTTGGCGTCGGCGGAGCGCGCCGTCTCGCCCGCCTCCGACGGGAGCAGGTGGCCGCGGCTCTGCGGCTCGGGGTCATCCTCCTTCAGCGACCGCAGTGCCGCCTCGCAAAGGAACAGATCAGCCCGGTCGGCGATCCGCGAGAGGGCGTCGCACGGTCCGGAATCGGCTGAGTAGGCGAGGACCCTGTTCGGGTCCTCATCGGTCCCGTTGGCGGTGATCCGGAAGCCCCAGGTACGCACATAGTGCTGCGTCTCCTCCGGCTCCAGGCGCAGGTTGCCGATCTCGATCGGGCGCTTGCCGTCGTGCTCCACGAAGACGAAGCTCTTGTCGAAGAAGTTGGCGTAGCCGGCGCCGAGCGCGAGCTCGGAGAGCTGGCCCATGCTGCCCGGCGGCACGATCACGGTCAGGCGATGTTTGGCCACATCGATCCACGGGTAGCTGTAGCGCAGCGTGATGAGGTCAAGGCAGTGGTCGGTGTGCATGTGACTGATCACCACGGCGTCGAGCTCGTCGGGGGTGTTGCGCCGCAGCAGCTGCGCCACCACGCCCGGCCCGACGTCCACCAGGATCCGCGACTTGCCGCCCTCGACGATGTAGCCAGCGCAGGCTTCGCCAGGGTTGGGGCGGGCCGGGCTTCGGCCCAGGACGGTCAGTCGCATATCGGCGCAGTCATGCCCGAGATTCGCGCGGCGTGTCTGTCACAGATGCGACTCGTCGGTGAGGTCACGCGCCGCGGGCATCGATCGCGGTGTAGTCGCGTGCCGGCGCCCCGACGTAGACCTGTCGAGGTCGGCCGATCTTGGTGGCCGGATCCTCGATCATCTCTTTCCAGTGGGCGATCCAGCCCGGGAGCCGGCCGATGGCAAACATGGCCGTGAACATGGTGTTGGGGAAGCCGATCGCGCGATAGATCAGCCCTGAGTAGAAGTCCACGTTCGGGTAGAGCTTGCGCTCGACGAAGTACTCGTCGTGCAGCGCCACCTCCTCGAGCTTCTCGGCGATCTCGAAGAGTGCGTCCTCGCTGCCCATCGCATGGAGTACGCGATCGGCGGCGGCCTTGATGATCTTGGCCCGCGGGTCGAAGTTGCGGTAGACCCGGTGCCCAAAGCCCATCAGCCGGAAGTGATCGTCCTTGTCCTTGGCGCGTGCCACGTACTTCGTCACGTCGCCGCCATCGGCCGCGATCTGCTCCAGCATCTCGATCACCGCCTGGTTGGCGCCGCCGTGCAGCGGGCCCCACAGGGCGGTCATGCCGGCGCTGACGCTGGCGAAGAGGTTGGCGTGGCTCGAGCCGACCATGCGGACCGTGGAGGTGGAGCAGTTCTGCTCGTGGTCCGCATGCAGGATCAGCAGCAGGTCGAGCGCCTCGGCGACGACCGGGTTCACCTCGTATGGCTCGGCCGGCACGCTGTGCATCATGTTCAGGAAGTTGGACGCGTAGTCGAGCTGATTCTGCGGGTAGACGTACGGCTGGCCGATGCTCTTCTTGTACGCCCAGGCGGCGATGGTCGGGATCTTGGCCAGCAGCCGATGGGTGCTGATCTCGACATGCTGCGGGTTGAACGGGTCGTGGCTGTCCTGGTAGAAGGTTGACAGCGCGCTCGATCCGGCCGACAGCACCGCCATCGGGTGCGCCTGCTTGGGGAAGCTGTCGAAGAAGCGCCGCATCTCCTCGTGGATCAGCGTGTGGTGCGTGATGCTGTCCACGAAATCTTCCAGCTGGGAGCGGGTCGGCAGCTCCCCGTAGATGAGCAGGTAGGCGACCTCCAGGAAGGTGCTCTGACCGGCGAGCTGCTCGATCGGGTAGCCGCGGTAGCGAAGCACCCCGGTCTCGCCATCCAGGTAGGTGATGGCGCTCGCGCACGACCCGGTGTTGCCGAAGCCGTTGTCCAGCGTCACCAACCCGGTCTGAGCTCGCAACTGACCGATATCGATCCCGGCGTCGCCATCGGTCGGGCGAACGATCGGCATCTCGACGCTGCGCCCATCGTGGGTGAGGGTGGCGGTCTCGGCGGCCGTCAGTCTCTCGTTCGTCATCAGATCAGCTCCTTGACCGCGTCACGCTCCTCGAGGAGTTCGGCGAGCGTGGCGTTGACCTTTGCCTGTGCCCAGGCATTGTGCGTCATTCCCTGCACGACTCCGACCCGGCCGGGTGCGCTCGCGCGCAGCGGATAGCCGAAGACGAGTCCGGCCGGGACTCCGTAGCCGATCTCGGCAGGGGCGGGAATCGCCGCGCTGAAGATCTCGCCGGTCGGCTGGGTGATGTTGCGCACCGTGTCCACCACTGCGTTGGCAGCGCTGGCGGCGCTCGACTGGCCCCGCGCGGCGATGATCGCGGCGCCCCGCTGCTGCACGGTGGCGATGAAATCGCCCTGCAGCCACGCCTCGTCGGCGATCACCTCGGCCGCCGGCTTGCCGGAGATGGTCGCGTGGTAGAAGTCCGGGAACTGCGTGCTGGAGTGGTTTCCCCAGACCGCCAGGTTGCGCACATCTTCGACGGCAACGCCCGCCTTCGCGGCGAGCTGCGTGCGGCCGCGGTTCTCGTCGAGCATGGTCATGGCGAACCAGCGGTCGGCCGGTACCCCGGGCGCGTTGGCCGCGGCGATCAGGCAGTTGGTGTTGCAGGGATTGCCAACCACCAGCACCCGCACGTCATCGGCCGCATTCGCCCCGATCGCGCGTCCCTGGGTGGTGAAGATGCCGCCGTTGATGGTGAGCAGGTCCTTGCGCTCCATCCCCGCCTTGCGCGGCACGGCGCCGACCAGCAGCGCCCAGTTGACGCCGGAGAAGGCCTCGTCGCTGTTCGACGTGCGCACCACGCGGCGGAGGAGCGGGAAGGCGCAGTCCTCGAGCTCCATGGCCACTCCCTCGAGTGCCGGGAGGGCCGCCTCGAGCTCGAGGAGATGCAGGTCAACGGTGGTCCTGGGTCCGAACATCTGTCCGGAGGCGATCCGGAACAGGAGCGCGTAACCGATCTGTCCGGCGGCGCCGGTGACGGCAAC
>JBDSIN010000213.1:0-5086 GCA_039917955.1 Candidatus Limnocylindria bacterium | reverse complement strand
CGGCGGCATAGCAGCCCTGCCAGGCGTAGGCGACCCAGACGGTGCCATCTTGGACCGCGGGGCAGAGGTCCTCGTATTCGCCGGACCAGTAGAAGGCGTTGAGCGGCTTCTGTGCGATCCACTCCTGTTCGATCTGGGCGAGCTGGTCGGCAGTGATGGCCGTCTCGTCCCAGCCGTGGATGTAGGACGAGACGGTGACCGCTGCCGGGCCGTCGTTCCACATCGAGATGTGATCGGCGTAATCGGGGTTGAGCAGCGCGTCCCAGCTGGTGACCCCGGGAACCTCATCGGTGTTGTACAGGATCGAGCTGAAACCCCAGTCCCACGGCAGGAAATACTGCTTGCCGTTGACCTGGCCCTGCTCCTTGAAGGAGTCGGGCACCTTGTCCCAGTTGGTCAGCTTGGAGGTGTCGATCTCCTGGACCAGGCCCCCATCGACATAGAACTGCTGCCAGCCGGAGTAGAAATGGAACAGGTCGGCCTGGCTGCCGGCCTCCATCTTGGCGAGGATGTCGGCGTCGGAGATACCGAATTCAAAGGTGACCGGTGCGTCGGCGCTGGCGGTCTTGAAATCGGTCCAGAAGTCCTCGGCCTCGTAGCCGCTCCACTCCAGGACCAGCAGGTTCTGCGGCTCAGCGCCTTTGCAGGCGGCGAGCAGCAGGATGGTGGCTGCGGACAGCGCGAACAAGGTTCGAATGCGGTTGCGGGCGGGCACGTTCGGCTCCTCCATGTGGTCGCCGAGGTCGGCAGCGACCGAATGGAGGCGATGCTACGACCGGCCACCCGTGCGGTCAACGAGTTTCTTCGAAGACCGATGGCCGCGCTCCGCGCGGCTAATGGCTGAGGCGATACCCGAGCAGTTTCGGGAGCCTCGCGACGAGGCGCACCAGCACGCCGGGCCTTCTTCCTGCGTCGTGGGCATCGTCCTCGCGGATCAGGGCCTCGCGCACCATCCGGGCGCCGATGAAGCGGATCGGCTCGGGGGGCAGGATCCGCTGTCGATGACCGACGGGGGCGAGGCGGGCGATCGGGTCATCGGGCTTATCGACCAGGGCGGCCAGGATCCGCCCAGCCAACCGGCTCGGGCCGGCCCCGTTGCCGGCGAAGCCGTAGGCGTAGTGGAGGCGCCCGCCGTGACGTGACCCGATCTCAGGGAAGCGGTCCGCGGTGATGTCGATCGGTCCACCCCAGGCGTCCTCGAATCCCACGTCGGCGAGTCCTGGCAGGAGATGGCGGAAGTTGGCGATGACGCGGTGGATGGCGGCCTGCGAGTGGGTGAAGGTTCGGCCGATGCGCCCGCCCAGGCCGGCCGCACCGACGCCGGCTCCAAAGGCGATGCGCCCATCGGGCGTGGTGCGGAAGTAGCTGATCGTGAACCGCGAATCGGAGAGCAGCTCACCGTTGGTCCAGCCCAGCTCTGCGAGTCGATCGGGGATTGGCTCGGTCATCACCATGTAGCTGCCCCACGCCAGCGCACGAGTTCGAAAACCAGGCCAGCCGGGGATCCAGGCATTCACCGCCAGCACGACCTGGTCAGCCGTCAGGCGGCCGTCCCGTGTCTCCACCACGATGCCGGACCCCTCGCGCCTCACCCGCTGCGCCAAGGTTCCCTCGTGGATCGTCACGCCGCGCTCGAGCAGGACGCGGCGCAGGCCACGGGCCAGGCGCGCGGGCTGGATCGACGCGGCCGAGGGCATCATCAGACCCTCGCCGAACGCCGGCGAGGCGCACACGCGCTGAACCTCCTCGCGGTTCAGGCCAACCAATTGGCCCGGCGCGCCGAGTTCGGCCAGGCGCACGAGTTCGTCGTCCCAGTCCCGGGGCCGCTTCGGGAAGGCGTTGACCCGCAGATATCCGCTCTTGACGAACCAGGCGTCCACCCCGTGCTGATCGCACCACGCGGCGGTTCCGTCGACCACCTCGTCGGCGGCGTGCGCAGCCTCCAACGCTCGCTCGGTACCGTACTGCCGGGCGAGATAGGGGAGCTGCTCCCACCAGCCATGGACGAAGCCGCCATTGCGGCCGCTCGGCCCTCCGCCGCAGATGTCCTGCTCGAGCAGCGTGATTCTCGTTCCCGGCGCGCGCTCGGCCAGGAACCAGGCGGTCCACATCCCGGTGTACCCGCCACCGATGATCACCACCTCCGCCGTACCATCCCCGAGCAGCGCCGGGGCCGGCGACGGTTCACCCTCGAGCGCCAGCGCCTCGCGCAGCCACCAACTGCGCTGCGCCCCTGGTACCGGGGGTGGCAGGGTCGGGCGCGAGACATGGATGGTCCTCACCGACCGATGCTACCTCCGGGGCAGGAGCCCGTTGGTGCGGTGCTAGCATCGGTCACGTCATGCGCCAGACCGATCCGGCCCGTACCCCCGTCGTCATCGATGGACTGCGCACGCCGTTCGGCCGTTACGGCGGAGCCCTGGCAGCGGTGCGGCCCGACGATCTGGCAGCGCATGTCATCCGCGCCCTCGCCGAACGGACCGGTGTGGATCCCGCCTCGATCGACGATGTGATCCTGGGGGCCGCCAACCAGGCCGGCGAGGACAATCGCAACGTCGGGCGCATGGCCTCGCTGCTGGCGGGGATGCCCGCATCGGTTCCTGGCCAGACGGTGAACCGCCTCTGCGGCTCCGGGATGCAGGCGGTGATCGCTGCAGCCCATGCCATCGTCGCCGGTGACGGGGAGCTCTTCGTGGCCGGCGGGACGGAGTCGATGACCCGGGCCCCGTTCGTCATGGCCAAGCCATCGGCCGCCTTCCCGCGCGGCGAGCAGCAGCTGGCGGACACCACCCTCGGCTGGCGCTTCACCAATCCGCGCCTGGCCGATGCCTACTACCCGTATTCGATGGGTGAAACGGCCGAAAACGTGGTGGAGCGGATCGGCGTGAGCCGTGAGGACCAGGATGCGTTTGCGCTCGAGTCCCAGCGCCGATGGGCGGCAGCCGACGCCGCGGGGCGGTTCGCCGACGAGCTGGCGCCGATCGATGTGCCAGGGGCGAAGGGGACCGCGACCCGGGTCGACCGCGACGAGCACCCGCGGCCCGACACCACCGCCGTGCAGTTGGCCGCCCTCAAGCCGGCATTTCGCCGCGATGCCACGGGCTCCGTCACCGCGGGAAACAGCAGCGGGATCAACGATGGGGCGGCGGCGCTGCTGGTGACCAGCGAGGCGCGTGCTCGCGACCTCGGCCTGCGGCCGATGGCGCGGATGCTCTCCTCTGCGGTGGCAGGCGTGGACCCCGCAACGATGGGGCTCGGCCCGATTCCCGCATCCCGACTCGCCCTTGTGCGTGCCGGCCTGTCGGTCGGCGACATGGACCTGGTTGAGCTCAACGAGGCCTTCGCCGCGCAGGCGCTGCCGTGCATGCGCGAGCTGGGTCTCGATGCGGCGAAGGTCAACGTGAACGGCGGGGCGATCGCCATCGGCCATCCGCTGGGAGCCTCCGGCGCTCGCCTGGTGGCGACGCTCCTGCACGAGATGCGGCGACGCGGCGCGCGGCACGGACTGGCGACGATGTGCATCGGTGTCGGGCAGGGGATCGCATCGATCTGGGAGGCTGCGGAGTAGGCCTTCCGTCCCTCTCCGCGGGGTACCCTAGCGGCGTGACGAGCTACACCCGCGCCGAGATAGCTACGCGGTCCGGGGTTAGTGCAGCGCAGATCGAACGGCTGGTGGAGCTCGGGGTTCTCCAGCCCACCAACAGCCACTTCACCGCGGGCGACGCCCGGCGTGCCAGCACGGCGCACATGCTGGAGCTTGCAGGCATCCCGCTGGAGGTCCTGTCCGCGGCTCTTGCCGACGGCTCGTTCTCCCTTGCTTTCCTGGACCACGAGATGTACTCGCGCTTGCCCACCTACGTCGGCAGGACGTTCGCCCAGGTCAGTGCCGGGACCGGCATTCCACTGGCCCTGCTGGTTGCCCTGCGGGAGGCCATCGGATCTCCCACGCCGTCCCCAGATGACCCGATGCGGGAAGACGAGATGGAGGTGGTCCCCTTCATCGAGCTCCAGGTGACGGCCGGTTTCGACCCAGCGGCCATCGAACGCCTGCTCCGGGTAGAAGGCGACAGCCTGCGACGGATCGCCGAGGTCGAGGCCGATTGGTACGGCAGCCAGGTATCCCACCCGTCGATGGAACGCGGCGAGGACCTCACTGCGGTCGGTACGGGGGAGCTGTCCACACGGCTTGAGACGGAGGGAACCCGGGCACTGATGGCGATCCTGCGCGCCCACCAGGGCCGCGCATGGGGGGCCACGATCCTGGATGAAGCCGAGTTCACGATGTCGCGCGCCGGATTGCATGACCCGCAGGAGCGCCATCCGGCGATGTGCTTTCTCGATATCACCGGCTACACCCGCCTGACCCAGGAGCGCGGCGACGCGGCCGCCGCTGAACTGGCCGAGCGCCTCTCCAGGCTGGTGATCCGGTCCTCGCTGAACCATGGCGGCAAGGCCGTCAAGTGGCTGGGAGACGGGGTCATGTTCCATTTCCCTGACCCTGGCCTGGGCGTCGCCGCGGCGCTGCAGATGGTGGCCGGCGTGGCCGAGGCCGGGTTGCCACCCGCGCACGTCGGATTGCATGCAGGGTCGGTCGTGTTTCAGGAGGGCGACTATTTCGGCCAGACGGTGAACGTGGCGTCGCGGCTCGCCGAGTACGCCAGGCCGGGCGAGGTGGTCGTCAGCCAGGCCGTCGTGAATGCGACGGTCGAACCTGCGGCGCTGGGTGTGGCATTCGTCGAGATCGGTCCCGTGGAGCTAAAGGGCGTATCGGGCGTCATGCACCTGTATGTGGCTCGCCCTGCGGCGCCGGCATAGCTCGATCGCGACTGAGGTCTCAGCGGAGATTCAACGCGGGCAGGGGATCGCATCGGTTTGGGAGGCAGTTGAATGACGAACGCAAGGATCAGGCGACCGGCGGACCTGGTGGCTGGGCCGCCGACGCCCGGTGTCGAGCGTCTGGAGGCGTTCGCGGACGAGGGCCGCTGGGTCGGCTTCACTCGAACCGAGCCCGGAGTCGTCAGCGGCTGGCACCACCACGGGGGGCACGACACGTACTTCTACGTGCTTTCGGGCGCGGCCCGGATCG
>JBDSIN010000212.1:0-3371 GCA_039917955.1 Candidatus Limnocylindria bacterium | reverse complement strand
GCACACGTTTTCGGGGTTGGATCGTTTTTGTTGTCTGGTGTGGGTGGTATATGTGTGGGCATGTATTTGCGGTCGACGCAGCGGCGGCGGAAGGATGGTTCGTTGGTGCGCTATCTGCAGCTGGCGCACAACCGGCGCGAGGGCGGGGTGACGAGGGCGGAGGTGCTCTTGAACCTGGGGCGGGAGGACGAGCTCGACGTCGAGGGGCTGCGCCGGCTGGCCCGCTCGATCCGCCGCTATACCGATCCCGGCCTGGAGGGCGGTGGGCTGATCGAGCCTGCGGACGGGCTCGAGGTCGTCGCGTCGCGTCCGTTGGGTGGCGCCTGGCTGTTGGATGGGCTGTGGCGGCGGCTCGGGGTCGCCGAGGCGCTCGGGCAGCTGCTCGGGCCACGGCGGTTCACGACCGATGTCGAGCGGGTGCTGTTCGCGCTGGTCGCAAACCGGGCGCTGGCGCCCTGCTCGAAGCTGGCGGCGGCCGAGTGGGCCTGCGAGGACGCGGCGATCCCCGGCCTGGAGCGGATGGACGACGACCAGGCCTACCGGGCGCTCGACCTACTGGTCGAGGCCGACGCCGAGGCGAGGCTGCAGGAGGCGGTCTTCTTCGCCTGCGCCGACCTCTTGAATCTCGAGGTCGATCTGCTCTTCTTCGACACCACCTCGACCTACTTCGAGGCCGAGCCCGACAGCGCCGCCGACGACGACGAGGAGGAGCAGGCGCCCTTCCGTGCGCTCGGGCACTCGAAGGACCACCGCCCCGACCTGCCGCAGGTCGTGATCGGGCTCGCGGTCACCCGGGAGGGGATCCCGGTCCGGGTCTGGGTCTGGCCCGGCAACACCAACGACCAGACCGTGATCAGCGAGGTCAAAGACGACCTGCGCGGCTGGCGGCTGGGGCGCTGCGTCTGGGTCGTCGACCGCGGCTTCTCCTCGGACGCGAACCTGCGCTACCTGACCCGCGGCGGCCACCACTGGATCGCGGGCGAGCGGATGCGCGACGGCTCCGCCGACGCCCAGGCCGCGCTCGCGCGCCCCGGCCGCTACCAGAGCGTGCGCGACAACCTGCGCGTCAAGGACATCCGCCTCGGCGCCGGCGACAACATGCGCCGCTTCGTCGTCTGCCACAACCCCGCCGAGGCCGCCCGCGACAAAGCCGAGCGCGACGCCCACATCGCACGGCTCGAGGCCGAGCTGCAGCGAATCGAGACCGCCCGCGCCAAGGCGAAGACGGCCAAGGCTCACGCCGCTCACACGCGCGCCGAGTGCGCGCTGCGCGACCACCCGACCCTCTCGCGCTACCTCCGCCAGACGACCACCGGTCGGCTCCAGGTCGACCGGCAGAAGATCGCGGCCGAGGAGCGCCTCGACGGCAAGTACTTGCTCTCCTCCTCCGACCCCGACCTCTCCGCCGAGGAGATCGCGCTCGGCTACAAGAACCTGCGCGAAGCCGAACGCTCCTTCCGCGACCTGAAGACAACGCTCGAACTGCGCCCCGTCTTCCACCGGCTCGAGCACCGCATCCGCGCCCACGTCATCGTCTGCTGGCTGGCGCTGCTCCTGATCCGCGTCGCCGAGCGCCGAAGCGGCCAGAGCTGGCGGCGGATCGCGACCGAGCTGCAACGGCTCCACCTCGTCACGCTCGAAGGCGAGGCCGGTGCCGTCCAGCAGACCACACAGCCGACCGACTCCCAGCGCGCGATCCTCGCCGCGCTCGAGATCGAGCCGCCGCCGCGCATCACTGCCCTCGAACCAGCCTGACGCGGGCCTCTCACCGCCGTCGCCGGCGTAGGCACACGGCTTCCTACCCTTCCAACGGCCAAAACCGCTGCTCGCGACCCGTTTTCATCCCGAGCACGTGCCCATCAACTGCGGAACTCGGGGAGAACCCAGCGTTCTCGGAGAGTGCAGCGCTCGCAGACGCTACGAGCGCCGCCAACGCTACGCCTGCCGCGCCCGCTGCGACCGCGAACCGCATGGTCTTGCCGAGCGTAACAGGATCTCGGCGATGTGTAGCCCCATGACCAGCGCGACGCTCGCCTGGTCAAGTGTTCAGGAATGTCGCCTGACCGCGTGACCCGGGCAGCGGGCGGTCTCCGTTCCATCCGGGAGGGCTTGGCGAAACGGGCCGCCGGCACAGCGGCCCCCTCGAAAGGGTCAGCGGCTGGTCGATGGGCTGGGGTTCGCGACCTGATCGTGCCAGCCGCGCGCGCATGCAGTCGAGCAGAACGGGTCGCCATTCTTGACGGCGACCTCAGGGCGCTCATTACGACAGCACGGGCAGCGTCCATCCCGTCGTGCGGGAGGATCAGCTCTGATGGCCAGCCCCTTGATGATGCTCGCCACGCCGGTGAGAAGAAGGATGATGCTCGCCATAGCCGGTGAAAAGGTCGAGCCGCCCCGCTCGCTGGGTGACCCGCTCAGGGGAACGAGGGTGCCTGGCCCTGCAAGTCGAATCCTGTTCGCCTAGGCTCCTCGTCTCGCGCGCCAGAGCGCGTCGGCAGGCTTCGGGCTTTCGGCCGGGGTTCTGGCCGCAGGGCCAGTTGGAACCAGTCTACTCCTCCCAGACCACTTCGCGCGTTGGCCAAGCGAATCGCCAATGTTTCCAGAGGGCTGTTTCCCCTGGCTGAGCGTGCCGCGACGTGTCGGACGTTCGCTACGTGCCGAGCGCGGACGGCTGCGGGGGTGGTGGCGGCAGCAGGAGGTAGCTTTCGACGATCGCTTCTGCGACGTCAAACACCTTGCGTCCGGTGAGTTGTGATTGTGAGGATGAGCGGATCATCTCGAAGGCCTGGTCCTTGCCGATCTTGTGGCGTTCCATCAGGATCCCTTTCGCCTGCTCGATCACAGCCCGGCGCCCGAACGCTCCCTGCAGGCTGTCGAACTCGCCGAAGCGCTGCAGGGTGATCTCGATCGAGCTCTGCAGCTCCTCAGAGTCGGTGTCGACGATGTAGGCGAAGACGCCGCGCCTGGCCGCCTCACGGACGTAGGCGGGATCCTTCTCCGAGAGGAGGGCGATGACCGGGCAGGCCGCCTCGTGGACGATCTCGTCGATCAACTCGAGCGCGTGCTCGGAGGAGGGCCCGAGCACGACCAGGGCGACATCGGGACGCTCCCTCGCCGTTGCCGCGCCGGCCTTCCTGATCTCGATCTCGCTGGCGATCACTTCGTGGCCGAGGCCGGCGACGAGGTGGGCGAGCACCTTGAGCCGGTCCTGACGTTCACCGACGGCGCGGACGCCGAAGGGCTGTTTCGTGTCGGGCGTTAGCTACGTGCCGGGCGCAGGCGACTGCGGGGGTAGTGGCGGCAGCAGGAGGTAGCTTTCGACGATCGCTTCTGCGACGTCAAACACCTTGCGTCCGGTGAGTTGTGATTGT
>JBDSIN010000211.1:0-5555 GCA_039917955.1 Candidatus Limnocylindria bacterium | reverse complement strand
GTCGTGCAGCAACGGGCGACACCCGTCCTGGTTGATATCGACCTGGGGACCTTCGCGGTCGACCCGGTGGACCTGGCTGCCAAGATCACCCCGCGATCTCGGGCGATCATCCCCGTGCATCCATTCGGCCTGCCAGCTGACATGGATCCGATCATGGAACTTGCGGCGGCCCACGGACTCGCGGTGATCGAGGATGCGGCCTGTGCGCTGGGCGCCGAGTACTCCGGCCGCCAGGCCGGCAGCATCGGTCTTGCAGGCTGCTTCAGCTTCCATCCGCGGAAGTCGATCACCACCGGCGAGGGCGGCATGATCACCACCTCGGATGCCGCCTACGCGGAACGTATCGGCCTCCTTCGCAACCACGGCGGCAGGCGATCCGGTGGGAGATACGTGTTCGAGGAGGCTGGCTTCAACTACCGATTGAGCGACATCCTCGCCGCGGTCGGCGTGGCACAGATGCGCAAGCTGGATCTGATGCTGGAGGCCCGGCGGCGCGTCGCCGCCTGGTACGACGAGGCGCTGGATGATGCCGGCTTGGAATCGGTTCGGCGGCCGCAAGTGCCTGCGGGCAGGCGTCACACCTACCAGTCCTACGTCGTTCTGCTTGACCCGCAGGTGGACCGGGATGGGATCATCGCCCACCTCGCTGGAGCGGGCATCGAAGCGACCCTGGGCACCTACGCCCTCCATGCGCAGCCATTCTTCGCCCGGACGTTTGGGTTCGCTTCGGGTGACATCCCGAATTCGTTCCGCGCGTTCACCAGCACGCTCTCGCTACCGCTCCACCCGGGGATCAGAGCTGACGACGTAGCCATTGTCGTCTCCCAGCTGACCTCGGCCATGCGCCACCAGTAGAGCGGTGGCCGCGCCTCGACCACGCGTCTTGCTGGGCATGGCCGAGGCGGCAGGCTATCTCGCCAACCTCCAGCGCGGATTCCAGGAGCTGGGGCACCGCTGTCATTACCTGGACCTGCCGGAACACCCATTCGACTATGGGGGCCAGAGGTCCGTGCCGAGGCTCAGTCGATGGAGCGATCTCGCCCATCGGCGGCTCGGGGCACACCGCCGTCGATCGATTCGCTGGTACCTTTGGCTGGTCGTCGGCGGGCCAATCGACCTCGTCATCTTCGCCTGGGCGGCCATCCACGCGGATCTCTTCATCTTTGCCGGACGCGAAAGTCTGCTCCGTCGAAATGCCGATCTGCCGATCCTGAAGGCGCTTGGCAAGCGCGTGGTTTGGGTCTTCCTGGGCTCGGACCACCGACCGCCCTACCTCAATGGCAGGGCGGTCCGCGAGGCAGGCTCGACGGACGACGACGGGTACCGCTCGCTTGTCACCGGCGCGCGGGTGCGACGGAAGACCGTGCGCCGGATCGAGCGACATGTCGACGCCCTCGTCGCCTTGAGCGCATCGGCCCAGTTCCATGCCCGGTCGTTTGTGCATCTCCTGGCAGTCGGCATCCCCTGCGGAGGGCCGGACGAGGAACTCGCGAGCAGGCAGGACCGGTCCGAGCCGGTCTTCACCGGCGCCGGCCTGCGAATCCTCCACGCTCCGTCTGATCCCGCCAAGGGGACCGACGCGATCCGGGCCTGCCTCGACCGGCTGCGGCAAGCCGGCATCCTGTACGACTACGTCGAGATCACCGGCCGCCCAAACCGCGAGGTCCGGGCGGCCATCGAGGAGTCCCAGCTGGTCGTGGACGAGATGTACAGCGACACTCCCCTCGCCGTCTTCGGCACCGAGGCGGCATACCTGGGTCGTCCGGTGCTGGTGGGCGGGTACCTCGCGGACCAGATCTACAGCGAGGTGCCACCGGATCTGGTGCCTCCGACCTGCTTCGTGACGCCGGAGCAATTCTGCGCAACGCTGCTTGAGCTTGCCGGCAACGAGGGGCGAAGGCGCGAGGTGGGTGCGGCGGCCCAGTCGTTCGTCCGCGATCGGTGGTCCCGGGCCGATGTTGCGCGGCGGTACCTGCAGATCGCGCGCGGAGAGATTCCCGCCGAGTGGATCTGCGATCCGGCGGATCTGCGATACGTCCTCGGTTGGGGGATCAGCAAGGATCAGCTGCGCGAGGTGTTGCATGCGTTGGTTGCCCGCTGGGGAACCCCAGCCCTCGCCATGGACCACAACCCGGCATTGGAGTCCCGGCTCCTGGAGCTGAGCCGGTGACCTCCCTCCCGCGCCGGCTCGTCCTCGATTCGGCGATCTATGGGCTTGGCGGGGTGGCCAACCAGGCGCTGGCCGTCATCCTCGTCCCGATCTACGCCAACGTTCTCGGGGTTGAAAACTACGGGACGCTGGCACTCGTCAATACCACCCTGGCCTTCGCGACGAGCATCGTGACCCTGGCCCTGCCGCAGGCCTTCTTCCGCTCGTATCTCATGGAGAATGCCGACGAGCACGGTCGCGCATTCGTGCTGCGAACGACGCTGGGGCTGCGCCTGGTGACCTCGCTGGTCGGATTGGCGGTCCTCATGCTGCTCGCATTCCCGCTCACCGGGCTTCTCTTCGGGAACATGGGCCACCTGCCGATCCTGCTCTTCATCGGGCCGATCGTCTTCTGCGACACGCTCAATCTCGTGCCGCTGTCATTCCTGCGGGCAGAGCGTCACGCAGCGGCATACGCCGCGCTGTCATTCACCCGCGCGGTGTTGGGCAGCGTGATGATCATCGTCTTCGTGGTCGTGCTGGATATGGGCGTCTTCGGGGTCGTCCTCGGATCCCTGATCTCAGCCATCGTCGTTGCAGCGGCCGGGGTGGTGGTCCTTGCTCGAGCTGGCCGCATCGGAATGGCATTGGACCGGCCGCTGATCAACCACATGCTCGCCTTCTCGCTGCCGCTGGTACCGGCCTCGGTGGCAGCCTGGACCCTGAACCTGTCCGACCGCTACCTGCTGCAGGCCTTTTTTGGCAACCAGGCGGTCGGGATCTACTCAGCGGGCTACACCATCGGCCTGGTGATCAACGCGCTCGCCGTCGCACCCTTCGGCCTCGCCTGGGCGGCCACCTTCTGGGAGATTGCGAGCAAGCCAGGCGCTCGCCAGACCTACGCCCGCGTGATGACCGGGTTCGTGATCCTCGCCGGATTCATCGCGCTCGGCCTCTCCGCGCTGAGCACGGACGCACTGCGCCTCCTATTCCGACCTGAGTTCGAGCCAAGCCGCTTCGTGGTGCCCTTCAGCGCGTTCGCCTACGTCCTGTACGGCATCTACAGCATTGGCGCCACCGGCCTGAACATCGAGGGCCGCACCGGTGTTCTCCCCGTGACGCTGTGGGCTTCCGCGATCGCGAACGTGGCGTTGAACCTCGTCCTCATCCCCAGCATCGGCTACCTGGGTGCGGCCGTCTCAACCCTGCTCAGCTATGGCCTGCTCGCCGTGTCCACCACGGCCGCCGGCCAGCGCTACTACCCGGTGCCGTGGGATATCCCGCGCATTGCGGGAGCCCTCGCGCTGGCCATGGGTCTCGCCGCTGCCGCGCTGCTCGGTCCGGACCAGATCGTCTGGCGGCTCGGTTGCGTCGCGGCCTATCCCGCCCTTGTGATCCTCCTTCGGGTCGTGCGCCGGGACGACCTCGCCGTGCTCCGCGCGGCGCTGCCTCGCGGACGCGGGCCGTCTTCATAACGTCGACGGGCGCTCTGCGACTCCGGGGTCAGGTGGCCGCGATCTCGACGCCAAGCGAGCGGTAGACCTCCAGCAGTGTCCGCGCCGACACGTCCCAGTTGTAGCGCTCCTCGACTGCCCGACGAGCGTTGCGGCCCATGGCGCGGAGGCGATCCCGGTCGGCCAGGAGGCCGTCGATGGCCGAGGCGATCTGCTGGGTGTCGGTGGTGTCGACGCAGAGCCCCGCATCGCTGCCGACCACCACGTCGTGAACCTGCGGGAAGTCGCTGGCCACCACCGGGAGTCCCGCCGCCATGTACTGGAAGAGCTTGTTGCCCAACGAGTGGCGGTTGTTCAGACAGGAGGGAACGAGCAGCGACACCCCGAGGTCGGCGGAAGCCGCCCAGCCGATGACCTCATCGGGTGGCACCGGAGTGAGCAAGTGCACGCGCTGGTCGACTCCCAATTCCGCCGCGAGGCGCCGCAGACTGCCTTCGAGCGCCCCCTGCCCGAGCAGCACCAGGTGGGCGCCGCTGCGCAACAGGGGGATGCTCTGGACCAGAGCTTCCAGCCCACGCTCCTCCATCAGCCCGCCCAGGTAGAGAATGATCGGCGCCTCCGGTGGCAGGCTCTGCGGATCGATGCGGGTGCGCAGATCGCGCCGGGATTCCGAACCTGCTTCGGGATAGTTCGGGAGCAGCTCGACGTGCTTCAGGTGATAGCGCCGCTCAAGCCAGCGGGCGATCGGTGGGCTCACCGTCACTTGCGCCGCGGAGCGCCGGATGAGCCGGCGTTCCAGGATGAAGAAGAAGAGGTACATCAGGGCGAAGTAGAGCCAGGAACGACCCCACCGCCCCTGGCCGAGCCAAAGTTCGTGCGCGTCGTAGACGAATGGAACGCCCAGCCGACGGGCGGCGGTAGCCACCGGCCCGAGCGTGTCACTGTCGTGCGCATGCAGGATCTGCGGCCGGGTCTCGATGAGCGTGCGTTCGAATATCCGGCTGTTACGAAGGAAGCGCCACCCGGGGATCCAACGGCTCGGCGGCGCCACGCGCACGATACGGATCCCGTCTCGTTCCTCGACCGACGGCAGGCCGGCGGCTGCCTTGCATACCACCGTCACCGAATACCCTGCGCCGAAGAGCGTCCGGGCCTCCTTCTCCACGCGGGAGTCGTGCGTGTACGGGTTCCGAAGGCACATCGTCACCCGGATGGGTGCCACCGCGGCGCTCATCCGCCGGTACGCCCCTGAATCGCGCTCGGCTTGCCATCGCGGCGACCAGCCGCCTCCCCGGAACGGTCGAGGAAGGATCGCGCCCAGGCTTCGACGGACAGAAACCGCCAGACATCTCCGTCCAGCCGGTCCTTCCCGTCGCGGAATGCGCGCCACATTGCCCGCACTGCGGGTGCGTCGTTCCACTCGCGCTCTGAAAACCGCTGCGACGCCAGCAGGTCCTCCGTCCACTCGCGGAGTGGACCGCGAAGCCAGGCCGCCTGCGGCGGAGCAAAACCGATCTTGTCCCTTCGATCTCTCACCGAGTCGGGCAGATAGCCGCTCATCGCCTCGCGCAGGACCCGCTTGGTCTGGCCGCGGTACAGCTTCAGATCCCAGGGCAGGCTGAAGGCGAGCTCGACCAGCCGATGGTCGAGATACGGAAGTCGGACCTCGCGGCCAAACGCCATCGAGTTGCGGTCCGCATACCGAAGCAGCCCCGGCAGCATGGTCTTGGTCAGTGTCGATGCGAGCATGTCGTCCAGGTCAGTACGGAAACTCGCCGCAGGCGCGGGGTCCCGCGGCAAACTCCGCTGAGCTCGGGAGAAGGCAGGGGAGATTCCCGGTCCCATGCGGAGACTCCGCAGGACCCGGGTCGCAGCCTGTGGCATCGCGTAGTACGCCAGCGATTTGAGCCGCGATCGGCCGTGCGTTGCTGAGAAGCCCCGCATCTCGCGCG
>JBDSIN010000210.1:0-11873 GCA_039917955.1 Candidatus Limnocylindria bacterium | reverse complement strand
CGTTGGCGTCGTCTGCGGGCGTGCCATTGGTGCCGTTGGCGCCGGCCTTGGGGTTGTCGGTGGTCACGCATCCCAGCGGGGTGATTCCGTGTACGTGCCCGAGCGCGCTGCCCAGTGACGCCACGGTGAGCATGGCTGCGGCCATGATCGAGATGGTCCAGCGTCGCATTGTCCGTTCCTCCAGCATGTGTTGAAACCTGATCGTCCGTTGCGATCAGTACGCGGGTGGTTACGTCCGGCGCGAGGCACGGTCGAGCGTGGTAGCCTTCCGCCGCCTGCCCACCCGGGCGCCGTATCCGAGGATCCTGACCGCCGTGCCCCACATCCCGATCGAGCGCCACACCCTGCCGAACGGGCTGCGCGTGATCCTCTCTCCTGACCGCCGGACGCCGATCGTCGGTGTGAACCTGTGGTACGACGTCGGCAGCAAACACGAGCGTCCGGGGAAGACCGGCTTCGCCCACCTGTTCGAGCACATGATGTTCCAGGGCACGGCCAACGTGGCCAAGGGTGAGCACTTCAGCCTGGTGCAGGCGGCGGGCGGCACGCTGAACGCGTCCACCTGGATGGACCGAACCAACTACTTCGAAACGGTCCCCAGCCATCAGCTGGAGCTCGCGCTCTGGCTGGAGGCGGATCGGTTGGCGAACCTGCTGCCGGCGATGACCCAGGAGAAACTCGACAACCAGCGCGAGGTGGTCAAGAACGAGCGTCGCCAGTCGGTCGACAACCAGCCGTACGGCACGTGGGACGAGAAGATCCAGGAGCTGCTGTATCCCGTCGCGCACCCGTACCATCACTCGACCATCGGCTCCATGGACGACCTCACCGCCGCGAGCCTCGATGACGTCGGCGAGTTCTTCGCCACCTATTACGCCCCCGACAACGCCGTCCTCAGCGTGGTCGGTGACTTCGAGCCGGCAGGGGCGCTGGCAATGATCGAGCGCCACTTCGGGCCGATCCCCGCCAACCCCAAGCGCCCGCCGGTGCCCGATACCGCGATCGAGCCGCTCATCGGCGCCGAGATTCGCGAGGTGGTGTCCGACCGGGTGCCGCTCCCGAGGGTCTACGCCGCGTACCGGATACCGGTCTTCGGAACCGATGCTTTTGACGCCCTTGAGGTGGCGGTGGATCTGCTCGGGAGCGGTCGCGCATCACGCCTCTACGGGCGCCTGGTGCGTGAGCGCCAACTTGCGCAGGACGTCACAGTGATGGCCTTCCCGATCGTCGGCGGCGCCGCCATCTTCAGCCTCTGGGCGACCGCCAGGCCAGGGATCGACCACGAGTCGCTCACCGAGGCCGTTTTGGGCGAGGTGGACCTTCTGACGGATGAGGGGCCCTCCGACGTCGAGCTCGAGCGCGTCCAGAACCTGCACGCCGCCGGGATCGAGTCGGGACAGGAGCGCATCAGCGAGCGCGCCGATCGCCTGTCGATGTACGCCTGCCTCTTCGACCAGCCGGAGCGGGCCAACAGCGAGGTCGCGCGATACGAGGCGGTGGACGCCACCCGGGTACGCAGTGTGATGGCCGCGAGTCTGCGCGCCGACAATCGCGTGCTTCTCACCTACCTCCCTGTCGAAGGCGACCAGCCCGGGACCGAGGAGGCGGCGTGAGCGAGCTCAACAATTCCAACCGCCCGGCCCCATCCGCACCGCGGCCATACCGATTCCCCGACTTCACCCGCCACAGCCTGGACAACGGGCTGACGGTCTGGCTCGTCCCGGTCGCCGGGTCGTCGCTGACGAGCGTCCACCTCCTGATCGACGCAGGCGCCGCTGCCGAAGACGAGTCGCACGGTGGGGTCGCTTCGTTGACCGCCCGCCTGCTCGTCACCGGGACGCGTCGCCTGGACGCCGCAGCGTTCGCCGCCGCGACCGAGCGACTCGGCATCGAGGTGAACAGCGAGTCGTCGTGGGACAGCAGCCGGGCCGGGTTCCAGTCGCTGCCGCAGCACCTCGACGCAGGGATGGCGCTGCTGGCCGAGATGGTGCAGCTGCCACGCTTCGACCCCGATGAGTTCAGCCGGCTCAAGGCCGAGCGGCTCGCCGCGATCCTCCAGATGCGGGCCGACGCCGGATCCCTGGCAGATGAGTCGTTCATCAAGCACCTGTATGACGCCGGGACCCCGTACCGCCGGCTCGCCGGCGGTACGCCAGAGATGGTCGAGACCCTCGTCGTCGATGACGTGCGAGCGCACCACGCCACCCACCATCGACCGGGCCGTGCCCACCTCGTGATCGCCGGCGCGTTCGATGGGGAGAAGGCGCTGCGATTCGCCGAACAGCACCTCGGCGGCTGGTCCGGAAGCGGGCCAGGCCATCGAACCATCACACCGGCAGCGGCCGGTGGGCGGCGCGTGGTCATCGTCGACCGGCCGGGATCGGTGCAGAGCGAGCTGCGCATCGGCCTGGTCGGAATCAACCGATACGACCCGCGCTACTTCTCGGCCGCGATCATGTCGACCTACCTCGGCGGCAGCTTCGGGTCGCGCATCAACCGTCGTCTGCGCGAGGAGCTCGGCTACACCTATGGAGCGCGCTGTGGGTTCGATCCGCGCCGCGCCGCGGGGCCATTCAGTGCCGCTGCCGCCGTGCAGACCGAGGTATCGGCCCCCGCCATCGCCGAGCTGCTCGTCCTGCTCGAGACCGCCGGTGCCGCGCCGCCCGCGAGCGATGAGCTGCGGCAGGCCCAGGACTACCAGATCGGCGTCTTCCCGCTGCGTTTCGAGACGACCGGCGGGATTGCCGCCGCCATCGAGCCGATCGCAACCTACGACCTCGCCGATGACTACTGGCAGACCTACCGAGACCGGCTCGAGGCGGTTGACGCCGCGGGCGCGCAGCAGGCGGCCGCCGAGCTGATCCGTCCGACGGAGCTGCTGGTGGTGGCGGTCGGCGACGCGTCGATCATTCGGGCCGATATCGAGGCGCTGGGCGTCGGGCCGGTCGAGGTCGTCCCCGCTCCCTAGCCGAGCAGGTCGTCCAGGGCGTCGATGAGACGGCGGTTCTCGGCCAGGTCGCGCGCCGTGATGCGCAGCCAGTCGACCAATGGCCCGTCGGGGTAGGCGCGCACGACCAGGCCGCGTAACGCCAGGTCGGACTCGAGCCGGTGCGCATCGGGTGGCATGACCAGAACGAAATTGGTGACCGATGGCAGCACCTCGCAGCCGAGCCGCGCAAGAGCCGCCGCCAGTCGATCGCGCTCCCCCACGATCTGTGCGTGCCGCGCTCGCGTCGCCGCGCGGTCGCCCAGCGCACCGAGCGCGGCGGCCTCGCTGGGACTGCCGATGGGGAGTGGCAACCGCGCCGCATCGAAGCGCCCGGCGAGCGACTCCGGCGCCACCAGGTACCCGACGCGCGCCCCGGCCAGCCCGTAGGCCTTGGCCAGCGAACGCAGCACGACCAGGTTCGGCAGCTCGGCCTGGAGCGGGATCGCGCTGAGCGCCTCATCGGCCAAGCCGAGCGTCACCTCGGCGAACTCCTGGTAGACCGCATCCACCGCCAGCAGCGCCGGAAGCCCGTCGGCGATCGCCGCGATCTCGTCGAGCGGATAGTGGTCGGCGGTCGGATTGTTCGGCGTACACAGCCACACCAGGCGTGCCCCGGTGGTGGTCACGACATCCCGGATGGCGGTCACCGACTGGCGTTCGGCGGGTACGCGACGGGGCAGCTCGACCACGGTCGCGCCGGCCAGCCGGGCCTCGACGGCGTACATCGAGAAGGCGGGCGTCAAGATCACCACCGCGTCGCCCGGGCCGGCGACCATGGTGGTGATCAGTCGAATCAGCTCATCCGCGCCAGCGCCCGGCACGATTCGCGCGGGCGGCGCCGCCACCAGTTCGGAGATGCGAGCGCGGAGCCGCGCGTAGGACGGATCGCCGTACTCGAGCACAGCGCGCGGGTCGAAGCCGGCGAGCGCTGCCGTCACCCCGGGGAGCGGCCCGCCGCCGAGCGTGTTCAGGTCGAACCGCACGACCTCAGCGACCGGTATGCCGGCCGCGGCCGCGATCTCCGCATCGGACGGCTCCACCGGGTACGGAGCCACTGCTTCTCGCAGGCGCAGCAGGGCCAGCGGGTCCGGCTGGCGTGGCGCATCAGGCACGGCCGGCGACGGCCCCTTTCGCGCGGGCGGCACGCTGAGTGGCGCGCTCCCGGGCGCGCTGCAGACGAACGCGCGCAGCGGCGATGCGACGCACCGGATCTCCCCCAATCCGCTTCCGGTCGAGCGCGCCGGGGCGGTCGCCGCGTGCGATCTCGGCGAGGAGCGCAGACGCGCGGTCCAGCTCCCCGGCCTCGGTCAGCAGTTGCACCAGGCTGAACCAGCGGGCCGGCTCGTGGACCGGGACGACCGTCGCTCGCTCGACCAGCTCCGTGGCGCGCGCCTGGTTGCCGGCGCGTCGGTGCGCGATGATCGCGGCCCGGACATCGGCGAAGCCGGGTTCCATGTCGAGCGCTTCGAGGAAGTTGAGGAGCAGCTCAGCCGCTTCGGCGCGGTCCTGCGGCGAACCGCGGCGCACGCGAGCGTCGCGGTACTCCCCCAGCAGGGCGCGCAGCTCGCGGGCTATCCAACGATGCGGCGAGCTGTCGGGCGCGTAGTGCCCCGCGGCGCCGCGCAGGAAGTCGGCGCCACGTAGGTACTGCCCGGTACTGCTGTACACGTCGCGCAGGCCGGCACGCTCCAGCGAATCGAAGGATCTGTCGAGTTCCAGGAGGCGCTCCTGCGCGCCGAGCCAGTCGTCGATCCGGCCCCGCTCCCGGTAGTAGACCGCGGCGTAGCGGAGCCAGTAGCGCTCCCGGTGCTCCCGCCAGTCCTCGTGCTCGATCTGGTTGGTGACAATCCAGGCGTGCTGCGCGGCAGGTCCCTGCGCGAAGACCTCGGCCGGGATGCGGAAACCGTGCACGTGCCGCCAGTGCGGCGTGTGCCAGCGGCTCCGCGCTGTCCGGACACCCGCCGAGCGTCGCAGCGGCGGGGATGCGGCATCGCCCGGGCTCAGCGGCCACGGCAGCGTGGCGGCCGATCCCTGTTCGAGGGCGTGGTCGTAGTGGAGTCGCCTGAGCGGGTCGCGCAGCTCGCTCCACGCCCGATTGAGCACCGATGTGCGCCGCGTGGCGAGCGAGTCGGCGGTGCTGCGGTCTGGGTGGTGGCGCAGAACGGCCTCACGGAAGGCGGCCCGCAGTTCGTCTGCGGTAGCCGCCGGCTCTGCTCCCAAGACGGCATAGAAGTCGCGCGCTTCGGTCCGACCGGACCCAACCCGCACATCGGTGGACATCCGATCGAGTCTAGCGGGGGCGGCGGACGAGCGGCATTCGGTATGCTGACTCGCAACATGACGGTCAGCTCACACCGCGGTGCCGCGCGCACGGGCCACCTCCTGATCATCGGCGGTGCCGAGGAGAAGCTCCGCCAGCGGCAGATCCTGTCCCGCTTCGTCTCGCTGGCCGGCGGTCCCGACGCACGGGTGGCGATCATCTCCACCGCGTCATCGCTCGGCGAAGAAGCGACCGAGTTGTATCGCGCGCTCTTCAGCCAGATGGGCGTCCCCGACGTCCGCGGGTTGCGACCGCTCACCCGCGATGAGGCGAACGACCCCGCCACGGTGGCGGCCGTGGCCGACGCGTCCGGGATCTTCATGACCGGCGGGAACCAGCTGCGTCTCGCGAGCATGATCGGTGGAACCGCACTCGGCCGCTCCATCATCGAACGCCACAAGCACGGGGCGATCGTGGCGGGCACGAGTGCGGGAGCGAGCGCCATCTCCACCCACATGGTCTCGTTCGGTGCCAGCGGGGCGACTCCCAAGCAGCGGATGACCCAGATGAGCGCCGGGTTGGGGCTGCTCGCCGGGGTCATCATCGACCAGCACTTCGAGCAGCGGAACCGGATCGGCCGTCTGCTGGCGCTGGTCGCCCAGTCGCCCGCCCTGCTCGGCATGGGGATCGACGAGGACACCGCCGCCCTCGTCAGCCCATCAGGGGTGATGGAGGTGATCGGCAAGGGATCGGTGACCATCCTCGATCCCGGACGCCTGCAGACCGATGCGTACGAAGTGAAGCGCTACCGGCCGATCATGGTCAGCGGCGTCGTCCTGCACTCGCTCCCGTCCGGCTACCGCTTCGACCTGCGCCGCCGGCGCCTGCTGACCCCGCTGCGCGCTATCTCCGGCAGCAAACGCGACCTGGCGGAGGTGGAGGCTGCCAGCATCCACACCCGCCGCATGATCCGCCGGGTGGCCGCTGAGGGCGCCGATGACGTCGCTCCGGAGCGAGCCCGCCGCCGCGCGCTGCGCGCGCACCGCGACGAAGAGGCCAGCGAATGAGCCCAGCGGCGCGAAATCCTCGCTCGCGCAAGGTCGCCCCCGCCCCCGCGGGTGAAGGCCCGCGACCGACGCTGCGCATTCTCGAGACGCGTGTCTTCCGGGGCCCGAGCTACTGGAGCTACGAGCCGGCGATCAAACTCGTCGTCGATCTCGGCGTCCTCGAAGCGTATCCGACCAACCTGATCCCCGGCTTCACCGATGGGCTCCTGGCGAATCTCCCCGGCATCGCGCAGCACTCGTGCTCCACCGGGCGCTCCGGCGGGTTCGTGAGCCGCCTCAAGGAGGGCACCTGGCTGGGACACGTCGCCGAGCACGTCGCGCTGCAGCTGCAACGCGACGCCGGTACCGAGGTCGGCCGCGGCAAGACACGCAGCACCGGCGAGGAGGGGCGTTACCACGTCGTCTACTCGTACGCCGAGGAGAGCGTCGGCAAGGCGGCGGGGCAGCTGGCCGTACGGCTCGTCAATCACCTCGTGGAGGCGGAGCCGGGCTTCGACGTGGTGGCACAGTTCGAGGGACTGGTGCGACTCGCCGAGCGGGCCGCGTTCGGCCCATCGACCCAGGCAATCCTGGACGAGGCCAGCCTGCGCGACATCCCGTGGATCCGTCTCAACGACGCGTCGTTGGTCCAGCTCGGCCACGGGGTTCATCAGCGCCGCATCCGGGCCACCATGACATCGAACACCAGTTCGCTCGGCGTGGACATCGCCTCGGACAAGAAGCTCACCAACCAGCTCCTGGCGAGCACCGGCGCCCCGGTTCCGCGGGCCGAGGTGGTCCGCAGCGCCGACGAGGCGGTGGCGGCCGCGCGACGGATCGGCTACCCGGTGGCGGTCAAGCCGCTCGACGGCAACCACGGCCGGGGCGTGATGCTGCACCTCGCCGACGACGTTGCCGTGCGGGCCGCCTATCCCGTTGCCCGGGGCGAGTCGCGCGACGGGGGCGTGGTGGTCGAGACCTTCCTGGCCGGCAACGACTATCGGTGCCTGGTGATCGGCGGCATGCTGCGCGCGGTGGCGGAGCGCGTACCGGCACATGTTGACGGCGACGGCAAGCACAGCCTGGCCGACCTGGTCGAGACAACCAATGCCGATCCGCGCCGCGGCATCGGGCACGAGAAGGTCCTGACGCGGATCAACATCGACGCCGAGTCGATCGGCTATGCCCGCGAGCAGGGCTTCGATATGGACACCGTCCCACCCAAGGGGACCCGTGTCTTCCTGAAGCGGACCGGCAACATGAGCACCGGCGGGATCAGCATCGACCGGACCGAAGAGATCCACCCGGAGAACGCAGAGACCGCTGAGTTGGCGGCACGGGTGGTTGGCCTGGATATCGCCGGGATCGACTTCATCTGCCCCGACATCAGCCTGCCGGTGCGCGAGACCGGCGGCGGAATAGTGGAGGTCAACGCCGCCCCGGGTTTCCGGATGCACACCCATCCGACCGAGGGCGAGGCCCAGTACGTGGCCAAGCCGGTGATCGACATGCTCTTCGCCCCCGGCTCGGCAGCACGCATCCCGATCATCGCGGTGACCGGCAGCAACGGCAAGACGACCACTGCGCGGATGATCAATCACATCCTCAAGGGGATGGGGCACAAGGTCGGGATGACCAGTACCGACGGCATCTTCGTGGACGGTCGGCTTATCCGAAGGGGCGATATGAGCGGGCCGCGCTCAGCCTCAACCGTGCTGCAGAACCCGCGGGTGGACATGGCCGTCTTCGAGGTCGCGCGCGGCGGCATCCTGCGCGAGGGGCTCGGTTACGACCGCAACGACGTGGCGGTCGTGCTCAACGTGACCGGCGATCATCTGGGCATGGGCGGCATCACCTCCATCCGCCAGCTCGCGGCGGTCAAGCAAGTGGTCGTGGAGGCCGTGCCACGCAGCGGGACCGCGGTGCTCAACGCCGATGATCCACTGGTCGCCGCCATGGGGCGCCACTGCGCCGGATCGGTCATCTACTTCAGCATGGACGCAGGGAACGAGCGGATCCGCCAGCAGGCGAGCCGTGGCCGGCGAACAGTGACGGTCGAGGTCGGACGTAACGGCGACATGATCGTGCTGCGTCAAGGGCGCAAGAGCATGCCGCTGGTCTGGACGCACCTGCTCCCCGCGACATTCGAGGGACGGGCGCGGATGAACGTCCAGAACGCCCTCGCGGCGGCGGGCGCGGCGTGGGCCGCGGGCGCGCACCTCCACGACATCCGCCAGGGGCTGCGCACCTTCACCACCAGCTACTTCATGGCGCCGGGACGTCTCAACATGTTCGAGCTCGACGGGTACCGCGTCATCGTGGACTACGCCCACAATCCGCCCGCGGTCAAGGCGCTCGGTGAATTCGTGGATCGGCTCGGCGAGCCCTCGCCCGGCGGCCGGCAGGCGCTGGTCACCGGACGCCGCATCGGGGTGATGGCCACCGCCGGCGACCGGCGCGACGAGGACATCGTGGAGCTGGGCCGGATCGCGGCGCATCATTTCGACGCGATCATCGTCCGCGAGGACGCCAACACCCGTGGCCGCCCGCGCGGCGACACGGCGGCGCTGATCGAGCGGGGCGTGCGCGCCGGCATGGACGCGGGGGTCCGCTGCACCAGCGTCGAGACGGTGCTCGATGAGCTCGAGGCCACGCGCTACGCCCTCGATATGGGGCATCCCGGCGACGTGGTAGTGGTCTGCGTGGACCACGCCAACGATGTCTGGAAGGAACTGCAGCGCCGCCAGCACGGGGCCGCCTCGACAACTGATGGCGCGGCCGCGGACGACGACCGCGACATTGACATCGAGGGCTAGCTCAGCTAGGTCGCGAGCAGCTCCCGCAGGCGCTCCGCTCCGACTCCCCGATACCCGTTCCGCTCCAGCCAGACGAAGATCTCGACACGCTCGCCGTGGCTCATCACCGCGGCCACGTCCCCGGGTCGGCTCCGTTCCAGGAGCGTGCGGAGCGCCTCGAGTTCGGTCGGGAGCGCTTCGACCTCACCCGCGTATCCGCCCTCCGAGGCGCCCTCGCGCAGGATCGCGTTCATCCCTTCGAGGTCCCGGCCGCGGAGGTAGTGGGGCTTCTCGGCGATGACGAGGTCATCGGCGCCCTGACCCGCGAGGACGCCGAGGCTGTGGACGACCTCATCGGTCCGATCGCCGGCGGTGCCGACCGCCAGGCGGACCTTGCCGGACATGCGACCGCTGCCCTTGACCCCGGCGAGCGAGCGGCAGACCTCCAACAGACCGAGCAGCCCGGCCTCGTTATGCGCAAAGTCGACGAGCGCCAGCACCCCGTCGCGCTCGAACAGGTTGAGTCGCCCGGGATTGGCCTCGGTGTCCTGCGAGAAGCTCCTCAGTCCCGCGCTGATCTGCTCGGCAGCGAGCCCCAGCGCGTCGCATGCCGCGGCTGCGGCCAGAGCATTGGCCACGTTATAGCGCGACAGTCCGGCAAAGGTGACCGGCAGGTCGGCAGCGCGCGCCAGGCGGACCGGACGCCGATCGGGCGCGAGTAGCACCAGCCATCCCCGCTGAAGCACAGCGGCGCGGCCGCCGCGGTCGAGCGCGGCCTCGACGCCCGGCGCGCGGGGGTCGAGGCTGAAGGCGTAGCGGCGCGCGCGGCTCTCGCGACGCATCGCCCAGACGAGCGGATCCTGTGCGTTCAGCACCGCCCAGCCGCCGCGCCGCGTGATGCGAGTCACGGCGCCTTTCACCTCGGCGAGCTCCTCGATGGTGTCGATCCCCTGCAGGCCCAGGTGATCGGCGCTGACATTGGTCACCACCGACACGTCGTTGCGCGCGTAACCGATCCCTCGCAGCAGGATCCCGCCGCGGGCCGTCTCCAGCACCGCCAGGTCGATCCCCGGCTCCGAGAGGACACGGGCTGCGCCGCCGAAGCCGGTCCAATCCCCCGCCTCGACCAGCTCGCCGCGCAGGTAGATGCCGTCCGAGTTGGTCATCCCCACTCGCCGGCCCGCCTGCGCCGCGATATGGGCGATGAGCCGGGTGGTCGTGCTCTTTCCGTTGGTGCCCGTCACCGCCACGATCGGCACGTGCACCCGCGGCAGCTCGGGTCGCGGGCCCGGCGAGACCGCGGCCAGCCCCTCCAGTTCGCGCGCCTCGTCGCTGCTCCCCAGCACGATGCGCGATGCGGCGGCGGCGATCGCCTGGGCGATGGCTCGACGCCGCCACGGAAACGCGATCGCGGCCCGAAGGTGGTCGACCGAGTGACGGACCGTAACGCGAGGAGCGGGGAGGTCCATCGCCACGTGCAGACGGCGGAGGGCAAGTCCCGCCGACGCCGCGACATCGGACGCGGCGTGCGCGACCTCGGAGCCGAATTCGAGCTTCACCGCAGGGGTAGTGAAGAAGCGATTCGGGCCGTCCAGAATGCGCAGTTCCAGAAGCTCCACCTCGCCGGCGGCCTGCGCGTGGTGCGGCATGGCGGGGAGTATACGATCGGGCCGCAGTCTCGCCGCAGTCTCGCCGCAGTGCCCACGCCCCAGGATGCCGACCATGAACACACCAACTGCCACGACCACCAACGGACCGCCACGCGGGACCACCTCGACGGTGGTCCTGGTCGGCTTCCTGATGCTCATCCCGATGGCGTATGGGGGCTACGTGCTCCTGCCACTTGCCGACGGGATGCCCGTTGGCGTCCTGGCCTGGATCGCGGTGGGCGGCGTTGCCGCGTTCCTGCGGGCCACGCTGATCGCCAGCATCGGCGGCGCGGTCGCAGGGCTGGCCTTCGCGCTGTTCGTGTACGCCGGACTGAGCCGTCTCTTCACCAACACACCGTGGTACCTGACCCCCGACCGATTCGCCCTGGAATTCGGGCTGACGGTCGTCATCGCAATGGCCTCAGTGGCCGTCGGCCACGTCCTCGTCTCGTTCCTGCGGCGCCGCTCCCCGTTCGCCGCCGCGTCGCGGCGCGACTTCGTCCGGGTGTTCGCGATCGCCCTCCTGGTGGTCGCGGGCGGGACCCTCTTCGTCGAGCGCATCCAGGCAGTGATCCCGCTCGGGGCGATCCAGCTGACTGTCGTCGTCGCTCACGACCGCATCGAGCTCTCGCGGTCGAGCGCTGTCACCGGACCGATGTACTGGACCTTCGACAACGTTGACCTACCGGACCGCGAGGTGGGCATCCTTGCCATCTCCAGCGACGAGGAGATGGCACTGCGAAAGACCGGCGAGATGGGCGGCACATACGAGAGCGGGAGCCGCGTGCTGGGGTGGTCTTCGCTCTGGGAGACCGGCAGGCAGACCGTGATCCGCAGCGACCTGGCACCGAACCGATACCTGCTCCTTGTCGTCGAGCCGCTCCCATCAAACGCCGAGCAGGGGGAGGATGGCGACCGAATCGTCGTCATTGACCACGAGTTCGAGGTGACCGACTAGACTCGGCCGGCAATGCCGTCCGCCGCTCACCGCCCCACGCTCACCGACATTCAGCGAGCCGTGGCGGCCCGCGAGGCGCGCTTCCTGGTCGAGCTCGAGAGCCTCGTCAACATCGACTGCGGCTCGTACACGCCAACAGGCGTCAACCGCGTCGCGGACTTCGTGGCAGCTCAGCT